>JAFGNX010000165.1 GCA_016926835.1 Candidatus Aminicenantota bacterium
AATGCCTCGAACCTGGAATATGGTTGGATTCAGGGGAATCAGATGCGGTTGCGAGCAGGCAATAAAGGCGTTGTCGCGGCGATGGCTTCCCCGAAATCTGCCCCGTGTGAACACGGTATCGCGCGAGAAGCCGGCTTTCAGGTCGAATCCCGGCATGCCCTCCAGTACCAGGTCGGGCGCCTGATCGCGCAAAGGCGGGCCATAGATTTCGTCTGAGCGGTGAACCGCTCGGAACACAGGGCAGTTGTTGAAATGGATTTTTTTGAAGCCGTCGCACAGTTCATCCAGGAGCCGCTTTTTCTCCCGGGGTTCCACCCGGCCCGAGGGGAAGCGGTTTCTGGTGTTGAGGTAGATCCTGCCAGGGTCCATTGCGAACGCGCGACTGTTGCTTACCGGGAGTTGCATCCCTTGTGGATCCGCGACCTCGCGCATGGCGTATCCCCATTCCCGCAAAAGCGGGTTGATATTGACTTCCGTAACCAGCGAATCAAAGCCGTGATCGGACAGGATCAGCCAATCCAGTGGTCCGTGACGGCGGGCCTCTGTCAGCAATTCGGCCAGCACCTTGTCCAATTCCCTGTAGTATTCGATAAAATCCGTATGCCTGGGATGGCTGTTTCGGTTCCAGGCATCGAAATAAAAGTGATGCAAGCGGTCCGTACCCGTAACCGTGAACATGAACAGATCCCATTTTGCATGACGCATCAGGTGAAGGGAGAGGTTCAAACGCTGTCGCAGGGTGGTGTGAAGATCCGAGAGGAACCTTTCCGGCTCCTGAATCGCTTGGCCGCATTCCGTATCCACCACGTAGCCGGATTCCTTGACCAGGGAATACAATTCCGGGGGCCACACGGCCCGCTGAAGGTTCGGGGCTACGAAGCCGGAGATAAGGATGCCGGCGAACGGCCGGGCGGGATAGGTCGCCGGCAGGTTAATCACAATCGAACGCCGCTTCCCCTGCATAAAGAAGGGCGTCTCGCACAGGTCCCGCGAATCGGGGAAACGAACCCTGTAACTGTTCTTTTCCAGGTCGGTAAATCCGAAAATTCCATGATAGCCTGAATCTTTGCCGGTCATGAAGCCGGACCAGGAAACCGCGGATACATCCGGCAGGCTGACTGTCATGGCTGTCGGGGGATGGCCGGCGAGCAACTCGCCCAGTACAGGCATGGTGCCGTTATCGCAATACTGACGCACCAGTTCAACAGGGACACCATCAAGGCCGACAATCAGCAAACGGTTCCCGTGGCGGATTCGGCTCATGGCCGGGGTTAGCAGGTTGACGAATTCATTTCCCGGCCACCAGGTAACTCTTCGGAACGATCAGCTTGCTGGAGAAATGCACGTTGGTTAAAAGAATGACAGCACGCTCGTTATCAGGCAGCTCTTCATAAAACACCCCTTCCCAGCCGTCAAAATCACCTTCATCGACCCGGATGGCGTCTCCGCGGGAAAAGCGCTGCGGGCGTTTTTTCAGTTCCACTACGCCGTCTTTTTCCCGTTCACGAATGCTCTGGATCAGGGCGTCATCTATGGTCCACAGTCCCTGCTTGCCGCCCAGAACGGTTTTGACACCACGGCAATAGCGAACTTTGTGGAAAAGTGATTCCACGGGGAACTGGGCGAACAGGTAACCCTTGAACAGGGGGGACAAGCGGGGAATCTTGGTTTTGTTGCGTTTGATGCGGGCGTAGTACAGGGGAAGGTATACGGGGATTTTCAAAGACAACAGGCTGCGCTCAGCCACTGCTTCCTGGCGTGGGCGGGTATGGATAATAAACCACTGATCCTCCCGTTCCCTTTCCATAGTGCAATCTTAGCCCAAGCGTCCCGGGGTGTCAACCGATTCTGCCTCAAATGACGCCCTGTACCTGGATTTCCGCCTGTGGTATAATCCATGTCCTCGTGGTTCCGCCAGCCTGAACAATGGAGGTTAATGTGAGCAATGCAAAGAATTCGTCCGCAGCGGAAGAACCGGTTGTATTGAACAACGGCATTTTTGTTGCGGGTCATCCCCGTAGCGGCACTTCACTGGCCTGCAAGTTGCTGGAGAGTGCCGGGGTGCATTTTCCGTCTGACCTCAATGCGGATCACTATAACCGGGACGGGTATTTCGAGTTGGCGGAAGCCAAGGAACTGGAGAAGGACCTGATCCGCCAGGCCATGACCACGGAAAATGTTGCCGTCATGAACCGGGTGGTGAGACTGCTCAACAATACCCGGGGATTGTCCGGACTGAAAGTCGTTCACATCCCCGCGTTGTTTTTTTATCGCCATATCTGCAAAAACATACGGGCGGTGCTGATATTCCGTCATCCCGCGGATGTGTACAGCAGCATGCTCAGGCGGGGAATCTCCAGCTTTCATCTGGATTGGTTTGCCAACAACAACGCTTTGGTCGCGGCTCACGAGAATATCCCCAAAAGTATCGTGATCAGTTACGAGTCGTTGATTCAAGGTCACCCGCGCATTCGTGAGGCGTTCCAGCGACTGGGCTTTTCCGTGGATGTAAGTGTGATAAAGCGGTCCTTTCGTACCCAGGCGGGCAGTCGCCTGGTGTTGACGGAACCGGAGCAGCGCCTTTATCGGTTGTTGCAAAAACTAGAGCGTAATAGTCTGCGTTCCCGTTGATTCTCATTACCGGAGTTTTTATGACTGAAAAAGAATCTTTTGAATTGATCGATGAGGGATCCGAGCATCTCTACGCCAACCTGATTTCCTTTAATACCAATCCCGAAGAGGTATGCATGGGGCTGGGAATCCGCGACATTCGTGATCCGGATGTGGTCAATGTTCATTCCTATCTGCATTTGACGATTCCCCATTTCCTGCGTTTTGCCGAAGCGGTGAACAAACAGGTAAACCTGTTGATTGAGCGGGGCGTGATCAGCCGAGAACCGGAGCAGTAGGTTTTTTCAGGCCTTGGGGGGGCACGCTCCCAACGCGCTTAACTTACGCTTTTCTGTTCTTTTCAGGGCTCGGGCCTGTTTGCCGGCGGTTTTTAATGGCAAGTTGGGGCGGTGCCTGGACCGGCAGGGAAAACTTGTTGCGCATTCCGCCGCCTTCATAGTCCAGTTCGGATCCCCATACGGAATGGGGGATCAGGGTTACAGCCAGCGTCAACACCGCGGCGGTGAAGACCCACCAGCGGCTGCGACGGTAAAGAAAGAAAGCGGCGAGCCAGAACAGGAACATCACCAGTGTTTTGTTGTCAGTGAGGTCGGTGCCCATTGGGAAACCGGTCCACAGGTCTCCAAAAGCAAAGTGCTGAACCAGAGGACCGAACACCAGCCCGCCCAGGATCACGGCGGCCAGGGTGGCCGCCACCAGTCGGGACAGGCGGGGATCCGGGCGCAGGCATTCCAGGCCTGTGCGAGCGCATAAAAGAATGGCGGACATCATGAACAGGATATGAAGAATCAGCCAAACCGCGGGCACGCGGCCTTTGAAACGCGCCACAATGGGGGAGGGCAACAAGGGCTTTGACTCCGCGGCATTGCCGCAATAGACCTGGTATTCGATTTTTCCAGCCGGGGGTTGCCCCGGGATGAACGCCACGTACCCGTTACCATCCCGACGCATGCCCGTTTCATGCCAGGTATCGTTGCTGCGGAAACGGCGGTAGTTCAGTCTCAGATTCAGCCCGTCGTGCCGGGTTTTTACGCGTACCTCCAGAGGTGTGTCGGCGGTTTGACTGCGCAAAAACCGGTACTCAACCGCGACGTTGTTGAACTTCGCCTCTCCCCGGACCGGCCAGGTCGGTCCGGTGACGCGCTGAAAAACGGCGATCACCAGAGTCAGGCAGCATGCGATGATCCATAACAGAACGGAGACGTTGGATTTTTTCATGATGATATCGCGGCAATTATAAGGCTGGAAATGTGAAAAATCAACATATCCGGATCTTGATCCCAGCCTCTGAAACACCTACAATACAGCTTTCATCACACAGAATCGGTCGCCTTGAATCGGGGAAATCGAATGAACGCGAATATCAGACGCATGCTTGCCTGGAAGGAAGCACGGGATATGGCCAAGATCGTGTTGGGAAGCCTGATCATGGGACTGGGCTACGCCTTGTTCCTGATCCCTCATCACCTGGTTCCCGGAGGCGTTTCCGGCATTGCCATTATCCTGAACTATTTTTTTAACCTTCCGGTCGGCATCCTGATCCTGGTCTTCAATATCCCGGTTTTTGCCCTGGGCGTCCGGGTAATGGGCAGTCGTTACGGTGTCAAGAGCCTGGTGGGCATGGTGCTTTCTTCTTTGCTGATCGACTTTTTTTACGAGATCCTGAAACTGCCGTCCGCCACGGATAACCCGTTACTGGCCGCCATCTATTCCGGAGTTTGCATCGGTGTCGGCCTGGGAATCATCTTCCGCAGCAAGGCCTCCACCGGGGGTACGGACACCCTGGGCCAGGTCCTCAGCAAATGGACGGGAATGACGGTGGGGATGGCAATCATGGCGGTGGATTTCGTGATCATTTCCGCGTCTGGACTGTCGTTCCGGTCATGGGAAGCGCCACTTTACGGATACATTGTTCTCTATATTTCCACTTGGGTGATCGACCGCATTTTGGAGGGATGGAATCACAGCAAGATGGTGTTTATCAATTCCAGTAAGGGCCGGCAGATCGAGGAATTTATCCTGTTTACCCTGAACCGTGGCGGAACAGCACTGAAGTCCCGTTCCATGTATCTCAAACGGGATCGGGAGCTCCTCATGTCCGTGATTCATCGCAAGCAGATTTCCGAGTTGCGCGAGTTCGTCAAAGAGATCGATCCTGAGGCTTTTGTCGTGATTTCCGATACTTACGCGGTGCTGGGGAAAGGGTTTCGCTCCCAACTCATGTCTTGACCTTCATTCTCCACAGCGCGCCGCCTCTGTCCTGTCACCTGATACCTTGATTCAAATCCGAAGCACGAAACCCGAAATCCCAAACAAATTCAAATGTTCCAAATCCAAATATCCCAAACAAGAGCAATACTGCCCTTTGCCATTCGCCTCTTGCCATCAGCCATATTCAGTTGAGGACGGAAACACAGTTGCCTGATTCCTTCTCCCCAACTCCCCAACTTTTCCCGGTTGACATACCGATTCCTTTTTCTACAATATAACCATTATGGAGACCGTCGGAAACGCTTTGCGGGAGATTCGCGTCCGTCAGGATTGTTCCCTGGAAGAACTGTCCCGCCGTACCCGGATATCCGAACGCGTACTCTCGGAAATGGAAGAAGGTGATTTCCATTCAATTCGCGGGCAATTCTATCGTCACCATTTTATCCGTGAGTATCTGCGGGCATTGGGTGAGGATCCCGCATCGTTTCTGGCCCGCTATCCGATTCCACCCGCTTCGTATCCAGCCAGAGAGAACCATGCCGCCCGTACGGTTGAAAAGATCCGGGTATACCGGTTCCGCCGTAGCCACAGACTGGGATTCCTGCTGGCTTTGTTGCTGCTGGTGGTTGCCGCGGCGTTTCTCTTTGCGACAAACCGCAACCGGGTGCTCAGCTGGTTTGATGCGGCCCCTGAAAGCCATTTGGCAGGCGCTGCTTTTGAGCCGGGGTGGATGCAACCCGGTGACCGGGCACCTGTCGCTTCCCGACGCAAAGGCAGTCTCTGCACCTGGCTCGACCAGGAAACCCGGCTCTGGGGGGCTGCCACCCCCCCCGTCGCCATTCATGCCCGATTTTCCGCTCGCTGCTGGGCCCAGGTTCGTCGCGGCGGCCGACCCGAAACTGCGCGGATCTTCCAGCCTGGAGAAGAACTTCTGGTGAATGGATACGATCTTCAGCTCAGCCTTGGGAATCCATCGGTGGTAAGATTGACTCTGAACGGACTGGAGGAGTCCGGTTACCAGTCACAGAACAACCCGGTCACGGTACAGGTGCAACCGTTTCCACCCTATCAGACGAGGACCCATGAGCCCGATCCTGTCCCGTAATCCACTGGTTGAACAGGTGGTTTCCGGTAAGGCCGGCGCTGACCTGGTCGCTATGCTGCTTTCGCGTCAGTTGCCTTTGACCGAGGAAGAGTATCTCGAAGCCCTGGTTTATTGTCTGAATACCCCGGAGAATTCAACCAAAGCCCGCCAACTCCTGGATGAGTTGTCTCCGGGAACCAAGTCCACATACGTACGCAAACGCAATTGTGATCACCGGGTGGCGTATTATGTGCTGGTGGACAGCGTGAACCGCAAAGACATGGAAGCCATTTCCGGCCTAGTCCACAATCAGTCATTGCCTCCGGAGTTTATGGAAAAAATCGCCAAGCATGGCGATGAAGCCATACTGGAATCCCTGCTTGAGAACCAGATCAAGTTAATCGCCTATCCCGGCATCATGGATACCATGGCCGCCAACCCTGCCTGCGGAACCTTTGTCCTGGCAAAGATCCAAGAGATTCGCGACGGTTACCTGAGCGACGCTCCGGCGCAGGAGATTTCCGCGGATGAGGTGATTGACGACCTGAAGGAAGCAATCAGTGAAGATCAGGCGGAACTGCCTCAAGCGGAAGACGGGGACAACCTGGACGTGCTGATAGAAGAGCACGCCCTGACTGCGTTGCAGCGCATCAACCAGATGCCGGTTTCAGAACGCATCAAGCTGGCCCTGACCGGGACCAAAACGGAACGCTTGATTCTGATTCGTGACGCCAACAAGATGGTCTCTCTGGCTGTGATTGAGAGTCCGAAGATCAGCGAGGACGAAGTGCTGTTGGTGGTGCGCAATCGCAGTGTTTCGGGAGATATCATTCAACGCATCGCCGCCAACCGGGAGTGGACGAAAAACTACAACCTGGTAGTGGAGCTGCTCAGCAATCCCAAAACTCCGGTTAAAGACGCACTGGGATTCATCAAAAGGCTTCACGAACGTGATTTGCGCATGCTTCAGGCCAACAAGAACGCCAGCCCGGTCATTCGTGGGCTGGCCCTGAGCTTTATTCAGCAGCGGGCCAAAAAAAAGAACTGACCGGCGGGCGTGACTGCCGCCCGCCGGTTGGGTTGCGTGTTTTACGCCTCAGACTTGAGGTCCGCGAACAATGCCACCACGAAATCCCAGATTTTGCCGATGTCACTGATGGACACTTTTTCGTCCGGGGAATGGGGATACTTGAGGGTAGGGCCGATTGAGATCATGTCCATGCCCGGGTATTTATCTCCGATTATGCCGCATTCCAGGCCGGCATGGATCACCTCTACCACGGGTTCCTTGTTGAACAGCTTCTGATACACCTTGACGCTGCGCTTCAACAGGGCGGAATCCATGTCGGGGGGCCAGGGGGGGTAACCTTCACCGCTCAGGGCGTGACCGCCCGCCAGCAGGGCGACCGACTCAATGCGGGCGGTATGGGCTTCCAGGCGCGACAATACGGAACTCCGCTGACTGCTCAGAACGCGCATGATGTTTTCTTCAATGCGGATATTGGCGAAGTTGTTGGAGGTCTCCACCAGACCTTCGATGTCCGCGGACATTGCGGCCACGCCGTGGGGCATGGCCAGAATCATCTGGATGGCATGCATGGTGGCGGCGTGGGAATATGCGACGGCTTGCGGGGGATCAATTTTTTCCGCGCTCAGCGTAAGGTTGGGTTCATTGCTGCGATATTCCTTTTGCACCACCGACTCGAAATCCCGGACTATCCGGGTGACCTGTTCGCGGGTTTCCGCCGGCACCGCGATGACGGCTTCACAATCGCGCGGAATGGCGTTATGCGCGCTTCCGCCCTTGATGTCCACCAACCGGAGTTCGACGGTCTTGGCCACTTCGCGAAGCAGCCTGCCCATGACAATAATGGCGTTGGCCTTTCCCAGGGCGATGTCGATACCAGAATGGCCGCCCTTCATGTTGCCGGCCTCCAGTCTTATGGTTTCATGTTTTTGCCCCAGATCAACCGGAAGCAGTGGCAGGCTCAGTGAAGTGTTGATGCCACCGGCGCAGCCTACGGTAAAGATCCCCTCGTCTTCGGAATCGATGTTGATGAGGATCTTGCCCTTGATGAAACCGGGTTGCAGTGCATTGGCTCCGGTCAGGCCGGTTTCTTCATCGACTGTGAACAGCAACTCCAGAGGGGGATGAGGTGTGTCTTTATCCGTGGCCATCACCATGGCCATGGCGATGGCGATGCCGTTGTCGGCTCCCAATGTGGTTTCGTCCGCGGTGAGCCAATCCCCGTCATATACAAAGCGGATGGGGTCCTTGGAAAAATCGTGGGTGGATGTCTTGGTTTTTTCACACACGATGTCCATGTGGCCCTGCAATACAACTGTGGGCACATCTTCGTATCCCGGCGAAGCCGGCACTTCAATTGCGATATTGCCCACATCATCCATGCGGGCGGGAAACTGATTCTCCGCCGCCCAATCCATGAGCCAGCGGCCGATTTTTTCCTCGTGTTTGGAACAGCGGGGGATGGCCGCGATCTTTTCGAAAGCATCCAGGACAGCCTGGGTCTTTGCGTGGGTGATATTCATGCTTCTCTCCTATTGATTCAACTCCTGACTATAAATGAAAGACGCAAACAATGTCAAGGCAACGCCGGGTGGTGTGGCTAAAATCGGATGGCCACGCCGCCCCTCAGAATCAGGCCGTCGTAGAACGCTCCCTCCAACAGCAGGTCGACCGGACCGGCAATGCGTCCGCGGATACCCAATTGGAGTTGGATGATGGGGAAAAAGCCCAGGGGAAAATCTTCGCCCTCTTCTTCTTCCAGCTCGGCGATGGCTTCTTTCAGGGTTCGGCTCTCCGTAACCGTTTCCGTCCGGGTGGTGTTCCCGACGAACGTGGTGGTCGTGGAAACCAGGGTCAGGTTACCGTTCAGGGGGCCGAAACCGAAGCCGAGGCCGATATAGGGATGAATACGCCCGCGGGGCCACAGGTCCCAGCGAAGACTGACGTTAATAGAGTGAGGCACCAGCTCGAAGCTTCCTTTTCCCTCGACCTCCGCCTTGTTGCCCCACTCGTCGGTTTCGCTGTAGGCGCCACTCAGGTCTCCCCGAAAGAAATTTTGTTCGTAAGAGACGCCGATGGAAAAGGAACCGTTGCGTCCCCCCGGAAAATAGCGGATCTCCACGCCGTAATTGGATCCATTGGAATCGAATCCCAGTTTCCCCTTGTCAGGATCGTAGTTATCAAATTCAGGGATCACATTATCCTCGATCGCGGACTCGACCACATCGATGGACCATCCGGAGTAATGGAAGCCGAACTCCCAGTGTCCCTGGGACAGCAGAACCGTACTGCCGATCAGTACGACCGTCGCGGCCAACAGCAATTTCTTCATGATCAGACCTCCCCGGCCCGCAGGTTACACGACTGCGGGCCTTCCCGTGGAATACAATACTGGAAATCCGGCGTTTTGCCAATTCCTGATCGGGTTGACTATCGCAGGGCGCAGATGCTAAGTTGATATTGACGCGCCGGTGATAAGCGCTTGCCGGTCGCGGGGAGAAGCTGGCATGCAATTGGATGAAGCCATTGCCCGCAGGCGTTCCCTGCGGGCGCTTGAACCTGTGCCCGTCTCGGCGGGGGAAATGGAACAGATGGCCCGGGCCGCTTCATTGGCCCCCTCCTGTTTCAACAATCAGCCGTGGCGTTTCGTG
>JAFGNX010000166.1 GCA_016926835.1 Candidatus Aminicenantota bacterium
AAATGGTGGTTCCGGGCAAGTCTTCGGCCGATCCATTGCTGGCGGCCATTCGCCATGCCAACCGGCTGGGCCTGACCAGCGTGACCACTTCGGGCAGCCTGGAACTGGTGCAACGATTGCAACAGATGCAAAAAGAGGATCAGTTGACCCTGCGCTTCCACGTCTGGCTGGACGGGGAACAAATGGACGCCCACCTGGAGAGCGGCGCCCGCTTCAACCAGGGAAATGAGTTTGTGCGCATCGCGTTTCTCAAGCTGTTTGTTGACGGCACCATCGGTTCGGCGACCGCGGCCATGTTTGCCCCCTACCGTCATCGGCCCGATTCCAGCGGCATTCTCATCCACCCCGTGGAACGGTTCAACCAACTGGTGGCCGCCGCCCACAAACAGGGATGGCCGGTGGGGGTTCACGCCATCGGCAACCGCGGCGTTCACCTGGTACTGAACGCAATCGAGGCGGCGCAAAAGCAATACGGGGTGAAAGGACTGCGTCACCGTATCGAGCATTCCCAGTTTGTGCGGGACGAGGACCTTTCCCGTTATGTGCGCCTGGGAGTGGTGGCCAGCATGCAGCCCACCCATTGCACCACGGATCTGCTGGTTGTGGAAGACCGCATCGGCAAGGAACGGGCGCGTCAGGGTTACCGTTGGCGCTCCTTTCTGGATGCCGGCGCCCTGCTGGCTTTCGGCACCGACTGGCCCATCGAACCGCTAGATCCCCGCAGGGGGCTGTATTCGGCCATCGAGCGCCGCAACATTGAAAACAAGCAGCCCGAGGGCGGTTGGTTTCAGACGGAAGCGATTTCGCTGGCGGAGGCGTTGGACGCCTATTCCCGGGGCGCCGCGGTTGCGGTGCACCGCGAAAAAGAGTTGGGAGTAGTGGAAAAGAACCGCCTGGCGGATTTGACCGTGTTTGCGGGCGATATCTTTGCCGTTGCCGAAAAAAATCCCCGCGATCTGCTGCAGATTCCCGTGGCCATGACCATTGTAAACGGCCGCATCGTCTACCAGCGGGACAAAACGGAATAACGCGGATTACAGGATTTGCGCCAGCTCGGCCGCCACGGCTTCCAGGCCTTTGGCATCCTCGTCTGAAAAATGGGCCAGTTCCGTGCTGTCCACGTCCAGGACCGCCACCAGTTGATCCGCCAGGTTCGACAGGGGTACGACAATCTCGGAACGGGAACGGCCGTCACAGGCCACGTGTCCGGGGAACTTGTCCACGTCATCGACCAGGATGGTGGTGCCTTTCTTGACCGCTTCGGCGCAAACGCCTTTGTCCAGGGAAAGCTGCATGCATGCCGGCGGGCCCTGAAACGGCCCCAGCAACAATTTGTCTTCCCGCAGTATGTAAAAACCCACCCAGAAAAATCCGGGTAACCGGTGTTTCAGAATAGCGGCGGTGTTGGCCAATGTAGCCACGCGGTCCACGTGTCGTTTAATCTGGGCGCGGACCTGCTTCAACGCCCAGCCATATGCTTCGTGTTTGTTCATTTTGTTACCAACGGGCCCATTTTAGGGCCGATGCGCCCCCATGTCAATCCCACCCAAACTGGGGACGGGAGAACTCAGTCGAAAGTTGAAAGGCTAAAGTAAAACAGGCGAAAGGCGAGGGGCGGGAGCACGCAGTCGAAAGTTGAAAGTCTAAAGTCGAAAGCAAATGCGTTTAAAACTCGTTCTGATTCTTTGCGTTTATGCCCGAGAGGGGACTCTCTCTTGCCTTCGGGGTCGCAGTTTGCCATTTGCATGCGAATCCGCTATGTTGAAAGCAAAACGGCAACCGGACCGCCGTGGCGGTAAAAATGCCAGTGCGCAGTTATGGCCGCCAAGCGAGACGTCAATGGGATATTTCACAAAAGGCA
This sequence comes from Candidatus Aminicenantota bacterium, assembly GCA_016926835.1. Taxonomy (GTDB): domain Bacteria; phylum Acidobacteriota; class Aminicenantia; order UBA2199; family UBA2199; genus UBA876. Next base: position 1,862 of record JAFGNX010000166.1, read on the forward strand.
TAGGGGATCAACGCTTCTGGTTGATATTTGTCGGATTGCCGTTAATCGCGGCCTTGAACCTGGCGGATTTCCTTACTGCGACGCTTGCGCCACCGGGTGTGTTCAATTACTGGGTGATGCGCATCACGGTTGTGGGCGGGTTTCTGGTCGCCTTGCTCGTTGCCACGCGAAACTCGAAAAAATTACGTGCCCAGCGCCTGGAAGCCGCGCGGCAAAAAAACTTTGAATCCATCCGCCTGGAGGAATTGCGCCGCAGAGTGGCGGTGGAACCCGATTTCCAGACCCTGTGTTACCGCTGTCGCCATTTTGACCGGGAAAAATCCACGTGCCAACTGCAAATTTTTAACCTGGCGGCCCGCAAGGTCCGTCTGGACACGCCCTTCCAGTATTGTTTGTATTATGAACCCGCCGGCGGGGATTCGCTTTAGCCCTTCAGACAGGCGCGGATCGTTGCCGCGACCGCGTGAGCGCTGACGCCGAACTGGTCTCCCAGTACTTTGCCGGGCGCGGATTGTCCGAATCTCTGGATATCGATCAGGTGGATACCGGGATGGAACCAGGCGTCCACGCCGCGATAAGAGGCGGCTTCCACCAAAAAAACCGGGACCTGGAAATCCTGCAGCAACGCCTTGCGATAATCGTACGGAGCTGCGCTGAACAGTTCAAGGCAGGGTACGCTCACCACACGCACGCAGACACGTTCCGTTTCTTCCAGTTCCCCCGCGGCCGCGGTGGCGGCGCTGAGCTCGGACCCGGAAGCCATGATGACCAGGTCCGGGGCTTTGTTTGTTTGCGGGGCTTTGTATTCGTAGGCGCCGAACAGGAAATCGCTCCAGTCCGGGTCAGGCCGGCCCTGGGGTGATACCTTCTGGCGCGTAGTGACAATCGCCACCGGCCCGTCGGCCTGTTTGAAAAAATAGCGGAACGCCCAGGCGGTTTCCCTGTCATCGGCTGGCCGGAACGAGATCAGGCCGGGAATAAGGCGCAGCGAGTTGAGGTGTTCCACCGGCTGGTGAGTGGGGCCGTCTTCGCCCAGGTAAATCGAATCGTGGGAAAAGATAAACAGGTGACGCAGTCGCATCAACGCCGCCAGCCGCAAGGCGGGTTTCAAATAGTCAAAAAAGGAAAAAAACGTGCCCGAAAATGGAATGATGGTGCCATCCAGCGCCAGGCCGTTGCCGATAGCGGCCATGGCATGCTCGCGCACGCCGTAAGCGATGTTGCGTCCGGAAAAATCGCCGGCGCCAAGGTAGGCTGAATCGAAAATTGTCGCTTTCGTGGATCCGGCCAGATCCGCGCTGCCGCCGACCAGGAAGGGAATGTGGCCGGCACAGAGATTCAACACCCGGCCGGAAATGTTGCGGGTGGCGTCGGGGGTGTCTTCACGGTACGCGGCCAGGGCAGAATCCAAATCCACCGGGATCCCGTTTTCCCCACTTTGCAGAATCTCTGCGGCGCTCTGGGGAAACTCGCGCTGGTAACGGTGCCACAAATCATCCCGCTCCGCCGCCATTTTCCGCTGTTGCGGCAGTTTTTCACGCATGAATTCGAGGGCTTCCGCGTGAGTGAGCAGCGGAGTTTCGCTTTCCGCCTGGCGCTTCAGCCAGGCCATCAGTCCGTCCGTGTCATTTTCGGGGTCGATTCCCGCCGCGGCCGCTACCACGGGCTTCATGGTTGAATGGCGCACGAAATGGGCGATTTCCTCCAACCCCGCCGGCGCGCCGTGAATCTTGCTGGAATCCTGTTTGCGATCCAGGCCGCTGCCGATCACGGTGTTCGCGATCAGCAGCAGCGGCTTTCCCGGGGTTTGCAACAGCGATTCCAGCGCAGTTGCGAAACTCCGGGGCTCATTGCCGTCCGTCTGGGCGACCAGCCATCCCTGGGCGCGGAAGCGCGCGGCCACGTCTTCGGTAAAGGTGATATCGGTGTGTCCGTCAATGGAAACCCGGTTGGCATCGTAAATGGTGACCAGATTGTCCAGCCCCAGGTGTCCGGCCAGTGAAGCGGCTTCGTAACTGATGCCCTCCATCAGGCAGCCGTCTCCCACCAGGCAGAACACGCGGTTATTGAACAATTGGTACCCGGGGCGGTTGTACCGTTGGGCGCGCCATTTGGCGGCAATGGCCATGCCCACGGCGTTGGCGAATCCCTGTCCCAGCGGACCGGTCGTGGTTTCGACCCCGAGCGCCGCGTGAAACTCCGGATGACCCGGCGTGCGGCTTTGCCACTGGCGGAAGCGGTTCAGATCATCCAGGGTCACGGAGAACCCGCTCATGAACAGCAAGGAGTACAACAGCATGGATCCGTGCCCGGCGGACAAGACAAAACGGTCACGGTTCGACCATTGGGGCTGGGTTGGGTCATGTTTGAGAAAGTAGCGATACAATACCACGCCCAGATCCGCGCAACCCAGGGGCAGTCCCGGGTGTCCGGATTGGGCTTTTTCAATCGCGATCAGGGAAAGATAGCGCACGTAATCGGCGGCTTGACGCACTTTCCGGGCATTGATTTCGGACATGAGTTCACCTTTCTGGTTCAAAACCCATTATCCCGGGAA
>JAFGNX010000167.1 GCA_016926835.1 Candidatus Aminicenantota bacterium
ACCTGTTTCCTGTCACCTTCTTTTCAACTCTTCAACTTTTCAACTTAAAAATGGACCGCCACGCCGGCAAAGACGTAGCCGATAAAGGCAAAATTGTACACCTGTTCCACATCCGCTCCACCCTCAACAAAACGGTAGCCCGCACGCAACTCGGTGCCGCCGTTTCCGGGCTTCCAGAACACCATGGCCACAACGTCTTCAGCGCGTCCCTGCTTGGCTGCCGCGGCATCCGCTTCCAAAATCAGCCCGGTCCGGCCGGTCCAGCGCCAGACCATGCGCAGGTGGAGCAGGGGCACAAACCCGACATTGTCCGTAAACGCTTCCTGATTGCCGCTCTTTAGACGGATCTCCGCATCGCGGATCTTGGCGGTCAGGCCCACCCATAGATCCAGCCTGGGCTTTTGCACCCAATGCCAGCGCCAGGTCAAGCGGTAAGAGTTAAAGCGGTAAGTTGCGTTGACGGAATCCCCCGCGGGAAACAGACCATCTGCAAAGCGGATGTCAGCGGGAAGCACTCCAGCCGCATCCAGGCTGAGCGGGGCATACAGCAGGGACAGCTCATGACGGCGTGCAAACCGCCAGGAAAGACGCAACCGCAGATAAGCCCGGGAATCGGCATCCAGATCGTTACGAAGGGAAAAACGGGTCCCGCCGGGATTGGGAACCTGAACCGTATTGTAGCCGGGAATGACCAATCCGCCTTCCGCTTCCAAACGCCAGCGTTCCGGCTTTTCATTGGCGAAAACAACCAGCGGCAACAACAGCAATGTAATCCATAAAGATTTTTTCTTCACGTTTCACCTCTAAGGGATCTCCCCGTGTGAATCAAGAAGCCCTTTATCCTATTTTTGCAGCGCAAGCCATCTCATGACAATTCATGGGGAAAAGGGCTGCAAAGAGAACAACGCCATTCATTATATAACCGGAAGCGGGAAAATTCAATCTATATGCGCCACTCGATCCCCAGCGTGCCGCCCAGGTCGTCTCCATCACCGAACTCGGCCACCAGGCGGGAAAAAAAGGCGGTTTTGCGGCTGAGCCAATACCGGGCTCCGCCAAAGATTTTCACACGGAATGCAGAACCGCCTTGAAAGCCGAAAGCCAGGGGAGGTAGAATGATGCGGGAGGTGTTGATGCCTGCTGCCATTACCGAAACCCGAGTCCTGGAAATGGACCGGAACGACCCACTATTGAAATTGCGCCAGGAGTTCTTTATTCCGGAAAATACCATCTACATGGACGGCAATTCTCTGGGACTGCAAAGTCGCCCCGCCGCACGCCGCGTGGAACAGGTGATGGTCGACTGGCGAAACCGGGGAATCGGCGGCTGGATCGATGGAACCCCTCCATGGTTCACGCTGTCGGAAACTCTGGGAAACATGGTGGCGCCGCTGGTCGGTGCGCTGCCCCATGAGGTCGTGGCCACCGGGACCACTACCCTGAACATTCATTCTCTGGTAGCGTCCTTTTTTGAACCGTGTCCGGGACGGGACCGAATCCTTGCCGACGAACTGAATTTTCCCACCGACCTTTACGCCCTGGCCGGGCAATTGCGGCTGCGCGGTCTGGATCCCCAACGCCACCTGGTTCGGGTCCCCTCCCGAAACGGGCGCACCCTGGAAGAGGAGGAAATCATCGCCGCCATGACCGACGATGTGGCGCTGGTGTTCCTGCCTTCGGTGCTTTTCACTTCCGGCCAGTTGCTGGATATGCCGCGGCTGACGGCTGCAGCGAGAGAAAGAAACGTGCTCATCGGTTTCGATTGTTCACACTCGGCCGGAGCCATCCCCCACCGCCTCCACGAATGGGGAGTTGATTTCGCGCTCTGGTGTTCCTACAAATACCTCAACGGCGGGCCCGGCAGCCCGGCCTTTCTCTTTGTTCATGAACGCCACCATGGTTCCCGTCATCCCCGGCTTCCCGGCTGGTTTGGTTTCATTAAATCGAAACAGTTCGACCTTCTGCCCGACTTCAGCCCCCAACCCGACGCGGGCGGCTGGCAGATTTCCTCTCCCGGCGTACTCGGTGCCGCCGCTGTGGCAGGCGCACTGGAAGTGATCCGGGAAGCCGGCATTGATGCCATCCGTGAACGCTCACTGCGACTGACGCAACTGTTGATGCGCCTGGTGGATGAACGCCTTTCGAACCCCCCATATTCTTTCACCATAGTCAATCCCAGAGAACCAGAACGGCGCGGTGGTCACGTCGCCCTGGTGCGGGATCACGAAAATCTGCGCATCGCCTCAGCCCTGCGGGCCCGCGGCATTATTCCCGATTTCCGCCCCCCCGATACCATCCGCATCGCGCCGGTGGCGCTATACAACACGGCCCATGAGGTATATCGAGTAGCGGAAGCGTTGGTGGAGATCGTTGATAACCGCGAATACACACGATTCCCTGTCACGCGTGGAGCCATTACATGACGGTGGAAAAAAAAGCAAATCATCAGCGGGTACTCTACCTGATCCGTCATGGGGAAACCCGATCCAACCGGGAAGGCATCTTTCGCGGACGCCTGGAGATTCCCCTGTCTAACCGCGGAAAAGAACAGGCCCGGGCATTGCGGCAGGCTACGTGCCTGTCAACCACTCTCGCCGTGGTCAGCTCCCCATTGCAGCGGGCGCAGGCAACGGCTCGTCTGGCTTTTCCGAACATGCCGATTTCCGTGGATCAACGCCTGAACAACCTGGACCTGGGGGTGTGGAGTGGAAAACGCAAAAAAGACATCCAGCACGATTTCCCGGGTGAATGGGAACGCTGGGTTCATGACCCCCACTCCATCCGCTTTGCCGGGGGAGAATCGCTGAAAGATGTGCATCAACGGGTACAGCGTTTTCTGGAATGGTTCCAGACATCCGCAAACAATCCATTGGCCGCAGTCACCCACCGCTCCGTCATTAAATGCCTGTTGGGGGTTGCTATGGGCTTGGATTCCGGCTATTTCTGGAAATTTCACCTGGATAACGGTTCCATTTCCCAACTGGTATGGGAACCCGGCCGCGGCTTCACCCTGAGCGCGCTCAACCGCACCAGCCACCTGCCCCATCTGGTAACAGAATGGTATTAAGGACCGGGCGGGGACAGTTCAGCCGTGCTGGCTGCGGAAATTGCGCATGAAATCAGCCAGGACTTCCACCCCCTCCAGGGTCATGGAGTTGTAGATGGATGCCCGGCAACCGCCCACACTGCGATGACCTTTTAAACCCATCAAACCCGAAGCGGTCGCTTCCTTGACAAACAGGGCTTCCAGGTCTTCGGAAGGCAGGCGGAACGTAACGTTCATGATGGAGCGATCTTCTTTGCGGGCGGTGCCGCGGTAAAAATCGTCTGCATCGATCGTATCGTATACCAATGAGGCTTTGCGGTGATTAATCTGTTCCACAGCCGCCACGCCACCCTGAGCTTCCACCCAGTCCATCATCAGTTTTACCATGTAAACCGCAAAACAGGGCGGGGTATTGTACATGGAGCCCTTGTCCGCATGCGTGCGATAACTGAGCATGGTGGTCAATCCATCCTCAACCTGATCCAGAAGTTCTCTGCGCATAATCACCAGGGTGACACCCGCGGGGCCGATATTTTTCTGGGCTCCGGCATAAATCAGGCCGAAACGATTGACATCGATTTTCCGACACATGATGTCGGAAGACATGTCAGCCATCAACGGTGTTTCCGCTGTGTCCGGATACTCTTTCCACTGGATACCGCCGATGGTTTCATTTGAGGTGATATGAACGTATGCGGCGCCTGAAGAAAAATCCAGGTTCGTGGGAATATATGAATACCCCTCATCCTCTGAAGATCCAGCCACGTGAACCTTGCCGAAAAGATTGGCTTCCTTGATGGCTTTTTTTGCCCAGGCACCTGTATTGACGTAATCAGCCGTACCTCCCTTCAGGAAATTCATGGGTACCATACCGAACTGCAGACTGGCACCACCTTGCAAAAACAGTACGACATAGTCATCCGATATGCCCATCAACGAGCGGATTTTGGCTTCCGCACCCTGAATGATCTCATCAAAGTCTTTGGACCTGTGGCTGATTTCAAGAATCGAAAGGCCGATTCCATTCAAATTCAGCAGTTCCGACTGGGCCTTTTCCATGACTTCCCGGGGCAATACCGCTGGTCCCGCATAAAAATTGTACTTTCTGGACATGACGCCGTTCCTCCTAAAGGTATTTCTCTTTTTATTATACCGCTACCGGCTCCCGCTGTCATCCACTTTCACTTTAATTCAATTCGGCCCCGCACGCGATATCCGGTACGGCCTTGACAAAGGACCTTCTTAGTGTTAATATTTAACTGCTGCAACCTTTCTGGAGGAAAACGACAATGAGCCAGACCCCGAAAGTAGTCGTTTTTACAACCCCCACCTGTTCATGGTGCCGAACGGTCAAAAACCATCTGCGCAAACTGAACATTCATTTTCGTGAAGTGGATATCAGCCGTGATCCCGCCGCAGCCCGGGATATGGTGCGGCGAACCGGTCAGCAAGGTGTTCCGGTAACCCTGATAAACAACCGCCCGGTTGTGGGGTTTGACCAGTCAAAACTGGAGCGCCTGCTGGGTGTCCGGCGCTGAACCGGCAAACGCTCACACCCAGGTTTGCAGTTCCCTCAGCCACTCCAACGGGGAAAGAAAACGTCGCATTCCGCAACGATGAGTTGTATTTGAGGTAAACCCGATCAGCCTCTCCGCAATAAAATCCAGGTTGGTTTCCGGATTTCGTCCGGCGTTGTGTACGTACATGCGATTCAGCAATTCCACCTGGCGGTTCAGTTCATCATCAAGGGGCACTGCCTGTTTGCGATGCGGCGGGCGTTGCTGAAGCCCGGCCAGATCACGCAGGAATCCCTCCCATCGTTCTGCGTCCGGATCCTTGCGCCGGCGCCGATAATGTTGCATCAAGAGATAAGGAAGGCCCGACTCACCCGAACGACGGATCTCATCACTGGCCACCATCCATCCCACGTTGATGGCTGTCACCCTCTGGGAAACTGATTTATAAAGCCGCTCCATAAACGGCCGAACCACCTGTTCGGCGGAATCTTCCACACTGTCGAACTGGTTGAGAACAAAAAAAACACGATAGCCGGATACCACCCGCTCCAGTACCCGAGTGAGCAGGCAATCTCCGATGCGTTCGCGCACCCATTCCAGCCACAAGTCAAACACCGGTCCTGCGGGCTGATGAGAGAACGCGTCCAGTTGTTCCAGATATTCCCGGGAATCGGGTAATTCCCTTCCCGCCAGTACAGCCAGGTCATCGTCGGGAGCTGAGAACACTTGCCGGCAGGCACGAATCAGGGCCGCACGCACCATTTCAGCGGCTGTCAGCGTGGCGGCTCGCAATCTGGGAGTAAATATGAGAATTCCTGAATTGGCCAGGGGCATGAATTCAAGCACATGGCGATCCAGTCCGGCCCGGTTGTCCAGAATCACGTAGTCAACATCCAATTCCATCAGGCCCCGCTGCAGCTTTTCCATATGCGCGGTTTCCATGTTGACTATTTCATCGATGAAACTCGCCGGAGATGCGATCACACGAAAACGACGAAACAGACCTTCAGGATCCAGGCTGCGGTTCAATCCCAGCGTACACTCCTTCAGGGGAACATCGCGTTTGATGAAGTGGTAAAGATCACGCTGGATCGGCATATCAAGAAAAGAACGCAGGCTTGAAGTTCCCGGATCCAGGTCCACCAGCACGGTTGTCCGCCGCCTGGCCAGAGTCAGGGCCATGTTCAGCGCAAAAGTAGTCTTCCCCACACCCCCCTTGCCCGACGATACCGGTATGATCATGCCGTTTCTCTCATGGCCGTGATTCCGTTTCAGAATGCGGGCCTTCAATCACCGGCATTCGCTATTCCCTGCCGCGCCAGTGCGTCCGCCCGTTCATTCCACTTGTCTCCCGAGTGTCCCGGAACTTTCACAAAAGATATATCCAGTAATTCCACCAACGCCAGCAACCGTTCCCAGAGGTCACGGTTTTCAACAGGTTGGCGCTTGGCGTTCAGCCAACCGTTACGCCGCCAGCGCTGGAACCATTTCTGGTTCATGCAGTTGACCAGATAGGCGCTGTCTGACCGCAATTCCACTTTGACACCCGGCCGGCCCCAGGTTTCGAGTGCACGTATACATGCCAGAATCTCCATGCGCTGATTGGTTGTGTTTTTCTCTCCACCGCAAATCTCTTTAACCTGGCCGTTTTTGCGCATCACCGCGCCCCATCCGCCCGCATTCTGTTGAAACTGATTCCCGGCACACGCCCCATCGGTATCTATCACCATTCCCGCATCGCTATTCTGCTTCATGCTCAAAGTCTCTTTCGGGATCGGGGATGCGCCAGAAATGGTTCATCACCTGAATACCCGGGCTCAACCTCAGGGAGTAGATCAGGGTGCGGCTGGTATACTCCTTGGCCGCAGCCACTGCGGATTCCAATCCCGCCCCCCGAGCCAGCCATGCCGCCACCGCAGATGCGAACGTGCACCCGGAGCCATGGTTGTTGACTCCTCTGACCATGGGGATGGTAAAGGACTTGACCCCGGCATGCGTAGCCAGTACATCCTCAGCCCGACCCTGCAAATGCCCCCCTTTCAAAAGAATGGGCACCTGAAAGCGTTGATAAAGTCTTTTTGCCGCCTCCTCCAGGTGTTCTCTACCTTCCAGTCTCTCGTCCAATAAGGCTTCTGCTTCGGGAATGTTCGGCGTAATCAGAAAGGCGCGGGGAAAGATGCGTTGGCACAGCGACTCAATCGCGTCATCACAAATCAGGCGCGCCCCGGAGGTGGCTGCGAAAACGGGATCAACCACCAGCGGCACATGCAGTTGCGCCTCAAACTCAGTCGCCACGACCTCGATAATCTCTGTGGAAAGAAGCATTCCGGTTTTAACGACCTTAACCGGGAATCCTTGCAAAACAGCCCGAAGTTGCTGTCGCACCACATCGGCATCCACGGCCTGAATGGCGTACACCCCTTCAAGATTCTGAGCGGTCACGGCCGTGACCACGCTGGCGCCGAACACTCCGCAGGCAGAAAACGTTTTCAGGTCGGCCTGAATACCCGCTCCCCCGCCGCAGTCACTTCCGGCAATGGTCAATGCTACGGTGTCTCTCCTCATCGCTCCCCATTATAGAGCCCGGTTCTCAAAATTGTCAAATGCCTTCAACAGCGGAGATTCCGGTGTCCACGCCAGGCTGAATCCACACTGTACAGCCAGAAAAATCAATTCCCCTTCTCAGAGCAACGGGAAAGAAAGAAGCGATGCTTCGCGATTATTTTTCGATGCTCAGCAGTTCGACTTCAAAAATCAGCGTGGCATCCGGCCCGATCTTGGGCGGTGACCCCCGCTTACCGTAAGCCAGTTCGGGCGGAATCACAAAACGGTACTTTGCGCCCACCTGCATGAGCTGAATACCTTCCACCCATCCAGGAATCAACTGATCCAAACGGAAGGTCACGGGTTCTCCGCGTTCAACCGAACTGTCGAAAACCGTGCCGTCCACCAACGTGCCGTGATAATGGACCTGAACACGGTCACTGGGCTTGGGACTGGCACCGTTACCCGGCTTGATTACCGTGTATTGCAAACCCGACGGAGTGACCGTGACCCCAGGGTTCTTTTCGTTGGCTTTGCGGAACGCATCACCCTCGGCGATATTGCGTGACGATTCCTCCTGACGCCGGGCCTGATCCCGGCGCATCACGTCCTGCTGAAACTGTTGCATGCGTTGCGCCAACTCTTCGGGCTTCATCCGCGCTTCGCTCCCCTGATACCCTTCCTTCACCCCGGCTGTCAGGGCTTCGAAATCCAACTCACCGGCAAGGCGCCGGATATTGCTGCCGTAATTGTATCCAATCGCGTAACTGGAACGAGCCGAATCATTTTTCAATTGAACCGGTTGTGAATCCGCATCTTTACCGGCCCCTCCACACCCCAGCAGCATCGCCACCAGGATTCCCACCCAAAAAACTCTGGTTACCTGCATGATTATCTCCTCACAGTCGTTGTATCCGTATCTTCGCCACTATACCAGATGCCCTTGCCGAACTCAACCCGGCCCCGGCCCGTCTGGATTTGCCCGCAATTCATTGCGCAGCTGCAACACGCGCCGGAACGGGGCGTCCGGCCGACGCAGTTCCCGGGCTCCACGGGTGATTTTGCACAGGCTCATTCCCAGTTCCCGGGCGATTTCACGCTGGGTCCATCCAGCATCCAGCAATTTGACCAGCTCCCAGCGACCAGCCAGGTCAGAGATTTCCCGGGGGGTCAAAAGGCTCTCCAGGAACCCGCGAATCAGAAGCGGATCTTTCATCCGGGCCAGCAGATCCGCCAATTCATCCAGCGAAGCCAACCTGTTTTTCATCTTCTCTCCTCTATCTCCAGTGTACGCGGCTGATAGAGGCGGGTCAAGCCGGATTTGCGCCTTGATTCACCCGACCCAGTAGCATACAATGACGCAATGGCAAAAACCTTGAAACAGAGTATGCCCGACAAAACCAAACGCCGGTGGATTCTTGCGGCCTCCATTCTGATCCTGGCTGCGATTGCGGCAATCATCGCCTTTTTCCCTTCCCGGGACGGCATTCCTTTTCAACGCCTGCAGTCCAGACAAACGGAAACCGACGCAAAACACTTTTCATGGCAACCCGAAGGTTCCATTCTAAACTTTATCCAGGGCGATCAGCGCCGCCGCTTCTGGGATGTCCTGTCCAACCGCCTTCACTTCTTTGCATTATCCGGAGAGAGCCGGACCATTACCTGGAGCCCTGAAATCCGTGGCCTGCGGCGTTTCTACACATACGTATCCGTGGAACCGTTCGACCGAAACGGTCTCACGGCAGTGCATCTCGGACTGCAGCGTGGAAAAAACACAATTCCCCTGGAAAAACAGGACATCCGTGGACGGGGCAACCTTTTTGTCATTAAAGACATGAAACTGAGAGCCGGGGACAAGATTGCTCTGGTGGTAAAGGGCAAAGGTATCGTTACCTTTACCCATCCCATTTTATACCGCAAAGTTGTAACCAGGCAGCGCAAGCTGGTGATTCTCATCGGCCTGGATACCCTGCGGCAGGACTGCATCGGTCTGGAGATCAACGGCGCTTCGATAACCCCGAACCTGGACCGTTTCATAAAAGACAGTGTGGTATTCAGCCATACTTATGCCCAGAGCTCATGGACCCTGGCTTCATTTATGAACCTGTTTACCGGACGCAACGAAACCCGGCTGGCAATGAACCGGCACACACGGCTGCCGAAAAACATCCCCAGCCTGACTGAATTTATATCCAACCGCTACGTCACTGTCAGCCTGAACGGCGGCGGCTACGTTCACTCCAACTTCGGTTTTTCACGAGGATTCGACCATTACCGCCCCTTGAGCCAGTTATCCCACCGCGGCGCAGCCGATTCCGGCCAGACTCTTTTTCAACTCGCATTGGGGTTCATGCGCCGCACAGAATTCCCCAATCTCTTTCTATTTCTGCACACGTACCAGATTCACCAACCCTACGAACCACCGGCTGAATTCCTGCGGCGCATCCGTCCCGGATCCCGGTTCAAAAGCCTGAAAACCCCCCGGGGACCGGAGACATTCCGCCCCGAGTCCGATCCGGAACGGGCTTCAGCCTACAAAGACCTCTACTACGCCGAGATCCTGGCTTTTGACCATTATTTCGGAGAATTCGTGGCCGAGTTGAAACGGCGCGGCCTCTATGATCAGGCCATGCTGGTTTTCATGTCGGATCACGGTGAAGAATTCTTTGAGCACCACGGCTGGGAGCACGGACATGGCCTGTACGAAGAACAGATCCGCGTCCCATTGATGATTAAATTCCCCGATAATCGTCATGCCGGACGTACAATTGCATCACCGGCAGCGGTTGTCGACATCATGCCGACCATTCTGGCTGCCTGTGACATTTCTTTGCCGGAGTCCCTGGCGGACAAGCTTGATGGCCTGGACCTGATGAGCAAAGCCTCAGAGAATGCATCGCCCCGTACCCTGCTCTCATCCGTATCCCTCTGCCGCATGTTGGAAAAGATACCGCCCAGGTTCTCACTGATCCGCGGGCGTTACAAAGTCATCGTCAACTACGATTTTCCACAGGAAAGCCTGGATTACTTCACTCCCCTCCCTCCGGTTACCGGGGGTATTGAATTGTACGACCTGGAGGCGGACCCGGGCGAATCCCTCAACCTGGCGCAAAAACGACCGGATCTTGTGCGCAGTTTCATGCCGCGCATCGTTGAACTCCGCCGCCACCTGAGCAGTGCCTTTGCCGGCCTGGCGCAGCCGGAAAGTTCCGATCTGGACCCGGAACTCAAAAAGCGGTTGGAAACCCTGGGGTATTTATGAATAGAGTTGAAAAGTTGAAGAGTTGAAAAGTTGAAGAGGGAAGAAGTAGGGGCGACCGGCTGGTCGCCCTGAAGTTGGAGAGTTGAAAAGTTGGGAAGTTGAAGAGGGAAGCTTTTTTCTACCTTCTACATTC
>JAFGNX010000168.1 GCA_016926835.1 Candidatus Aminicenantota bacterium
AAGAACCACGTCTACAACATCTACCGCAAGTTGAAGGTAAAAAACCGGGTGGAATTGTTCCGCCTCTTCCTGGATTCCTGAACAAACAAGGCATCCGCTTACTTAAGGGTTTCCGCGCCGGGTGAGAAATCTCGGTCCAGGGCGAACTCGGAAAAATCCATGCCCCATTCGCCGTCCAGGATGAAGTCGGCCATGTGGTGTCCCATGGCGGGTCCGAACATGAAGCCGTGGCCGCACATGCCCGAGGCAACAAACAGGCCGTCCAGGGGAGTCCGGTCCAGAACGGGGTTGCCGTCCGGGGTCATGGTGTAACATCCCGCCCAGTGGCGCAGAATAGCGGCGTTGCGCAAAGCCGGCACCAGGCGGCTCATGCGCCAGGCGACCTGAGGCAGAAACTCGAAGGAGACATCTTCACGGATTCCGGGTACCGCCGGCACCGGCGTGTAACAGCCGATGACCTGGCCGGTGAGCATCTGCTGGAAATAACAGCCGTCCGGGCGGTAGTCCACCAGCATGGGCTTAAGAAAGCGCGGCATGCGCTCCGTGATCATGGCCTCGTGTCGTTCCGGCGCCAGGGGCAGGTCGATTCCCAGGGGTTTCGCCAGTTCCCGTGTCCACGGACCCGCGGCCAAAAGAACCCGGGGCGCTTCCACGATTGAACCGTCTCCAAGGAAAAGCTCGAAATTTGCGTTACGTCGGAAATTCACTACCGGGTTGTGCAGAATAAAACGTCCCCCGGCGTTTTCCGTGCGCTTGCGGTAGCCTTTCAAGACCGCAAATGGAAATGCCTGGCCGTCATCCGGGCACCAGGCGCCGGCAACCAGGCCCTCCGTGTTGAGTTGGGGAACAAGGTCATGGGCTTCTTTCGGATCCAGGAGCGAGACGTTGATGCCTTCGGCGCGTTGCACCCGGATATTGGCGCGGAACGTTGCCGCCATTTCGTCGCTGTGGGCCAGTAAAAGGTATCCACCCTGGCTGAATTCCACGGAGTGGCCGAATTCCTCTTCCATCTCGGAGAAAAGCCGGATACTCTCTTTCATCAGGCGGATGGAGGGCGGGGTGGAAAACTGGTGGCGGAGGCCGCCGATGCAGCGGCCGGTTGAGCCGGAGCCCATGTAACTGCGGTCTATAACAACCACATCCACACCGCGGGCGGACAGGTAATGGGCTGTGGCCGTACCGATGATGCCGGCCCCGATTACGGCCACCTCACAGGTAACGGTGCTCATGATTCTTCCCCCTGGAAGAAGGCTCCGGCAGGCACGGGTTTCAATGGCGGTCGACGGGACCACTCTTTAATGCTGTGAACTGGCACTCCCAGTTCCCGGGCCAGCAGGGCGCGGATCAAGGAACCGCAGGTGCGGCCCTGGCAGGGACCCATGCCGACTCGCAATACCCGCTTGAGTTCTTCCATCGAGATGGCTCCATCGCGGATGGCGTCGAGAACCTCTTCCTCCGTAATGTCTTCGCAACGGCAGATCACAACCCGTTCATTCATCCGGACCTCCGGAATCCCCTGACGGCATGGATCAAGTCGGCCGCCATTCGCAAGGTGATCAACAGGGTGCGGTCGTGTTGTTTCAGGCGACGGATCTTTTCCACCACACCACGCCCGACCTTTTTTCCCTGGCGGTCCAAGAGGTCGACCTCTTCTCCTTCATCCGGAGGAAAAAGCTCATAGGGAAGGGTGACCCATCCGGTATCGCCTTTGCGGTGGGCCATAAAGATCGAAAGACCGGGGCAAACACCCAGGCAGATTCCGCAGCCGGTGCAACGCTGGAAATCGATGTGGGGGATATGGTTGATGTTTTCGCCGATGGTAATGGCTCCCACCGGACAAGCGTCCACGCAGGGGTTGCAGGGAATTTCCTGACCGCATTCGGCAACGGCGACAAATCGTTTCTCCAATCGTTCAAGCGGGGGGAAATCTATGGTGTCATCGGTGAAGTATCCCAGTTTGGTGCATTTCATCAGGATCATGCCTCCTTCAGCAGGCGCTGGTTGCCCAGGCGGGCTTTCTCTCCGAACGGGCCGTCGCGCATGACGGCCAATTCCGCAGCCTGTTCCCGGTGCAGTGAATCCAATTCCGTTGACGGACCCAGCAGGCGGCGGGCGGCATGGATTCCGGCAATACGTCCTTCCATCATGGCCGCCGAAGCTTCTTCAATCCCGGCGACATCGCCGGCGACAAATACGCCGGGGATGGATGTCTGCATGAATTCATCATGCCGGGCAACGTATCCGCCCAATTCAGACACCCAGCACATTTTCGCTCCCGCCTGAGACAAGAGCTCCACGGAAGGGGACAACCCGACAGCAAGACCCAGGGTGTCCACTTCAAACCGCTTTTCCGTTCCCGCAATGGGTTGCCAGCGCGAATCCACGGCCTGAATCTCCACGCCTTTCAAGTGGCCGTTTCCCCATGCTTTGGATACGGTGTGTGCAGTGAGGATCGGCACCCCCAGGCGCAACAACTTGGCGGAGTGGACCAGGTAAGCACCTACACGGGGAAGGCCTTCGCATACCGCGGCCACCTGGACGCCCGCCTGCATGAGCTGGTAGGCCACAATCACACCGATATTTCCGGCTCCCACCATGAGCACCCTGCGCCCCGGAATAATGCCGTGCACATTCATCAGGGTCTGGATGGCGCCGGCGCCGTAGACTCCCGGGAGGTCGTTTCCCGGAAAAGAGATCATTTTTTCCGAAGCGCCGGTGGCAACGAGGATATTGCGGGCGCGAATCCGCAGGTAACGTCCGTTCCGTATCACTCCCAATTCTTTTTCCGGGAAGTAGCCGATGACCGAGGATGAGGTCCAGATATCCGCTCCGGTGTCCCGGGCCTCGCGGATCAGGATGGCGGCGATGTCCACGCCACGCACCCCCGCATAGTGGGAGCGGCTGCCAAAGAACTTGTGGGTCTGCTTGATCAGTTGGCCGCCCACCAGGTAGTTCTCTTCCACGACGATTGAACGCAGCCCGAATCGGCCAGCGTAAACGGCGGCCGAAAGGCCGGCCGGTCCGCCACCCACAATGGCCAGATCCGTTTCAACGGTTTCGGGTTCATGGAATCGGGGCATGAAATTTTCCGGATTGCCCGGCGGGGGGTGTTCGGCTGATTGCCGGCGGACGCGCATGCCCTGGCGCACGGGTTCGATGCAGGTGCGAACGTTGGGAATCCCGTTTACCTCCATGACGCAAGCGGCGCATTTCCCGATGGCGCAGAACAGGCCGCGGGGTGAGTGCGTGCGAACGCTGTGGGAAAGGGTTGTCACGCCCGCGGCATGCAGGGCGGCGGCGATGGGTTCACCTTCGAAAGCGGGAACATTGCGGCCCTCAAAGTCGATGGTAATGCGGCGGCCGCGGTGAAATTCAAGGATGGGATGTTGCTCCAATCTCATGTCGGCTCCTTTACGCGTCCAATCCCGTACATCCACACTCTAGCATAACCGTATTTTTGCATCAAGCGGCAATTAACTAAAGAATGTCGGAAATTTATTGATATGGTTTGACTTTCCCATTTTCTTGCGATACTATCTACTAAATGTCAAGCATGCAGAGGATGCCTGATTATGCCCTTACTGCCCGTGAACGCCAGGTTCTCTATCACCTCAGCCTTTGCGGGCGTGCCTCTTTGACTGAATTGGGTCGACAGGTAGGGCTGAGCAAACAGGCGGTCAGTTATATCCTGAACCGGCTGGAAAATGCCGGGGTGATTTCCAGTTATTACGCTGTAATCGACATTTACCGTCTGGGCATGACCCACTACCGTGTCTTTTTTAAATTGCATAAGATCAAACCCCACGAAGAAGAGGAACTGCGCCGCTATCTGGCGGATCACCCCGCCATATCCTGGGTGTTGTACCTGGAGGGCGACTACGATCTTTTCTTTGTATCCTGGAGCCGCAATATCATCCAATTCCAATCCGTACTCGACGACGTGATTTCCCGATTTGGCAATTTTATTCAGGAAAAATCGTTTTCCGTTGCCACTCATATCGAATATCTGCCATACGGATTCCTGCTGGATCCCCCTGCACTTCCCGACAGGTCGCTGAATTTCGGGGCGAAACACTCCGC
>JAFGNX010000169.1 GCA_016926835.1 Candidatus Aminicenantota bacterium
AGAATGGTTGTCTGTTCGCCGTCAATCTGGGTCACGGAAACCTGTTCAGGATTGTCAACCAGTGATTTGCATACCGTTTCCACCAGTTCTTTCACGTTTCCCTCCTTAATTTTCAGATCGCAGGACTTTTTTCAACAGCGATCGCACAGTCTGGGATGGTTTCGCTCCCTTTTTGATCCACTCGTTGTATTTTTCCAAGTCGAGTTTGACTTCCGCAGGCTCACTCATGGGGTTGTAATGTCCGATCAAATCAATATAACGTGATTCTCTGGGCTTCTCACGGTCAACCGCCACAATTCGATAGAAGGGTCTATGCTTGGTTCCGGCTCGAGTCAGTCGTATGGCTACCATGGGTGTATCTCCTCAATTGCAAATAGAGAATTTACCCCATTTTCCTAGAAATGTCAAACCTTTTCATCATGCGGCGGAACATGGGTTTTCCCATGGTCTTGCGCATCTCCTGGTAGCCTTTCAACAAACGATTGACTTCCTGGACGCTTCGCCCTGCCCCGCGCGCAATACGCAAGCGGCGACGTCCGTTGATTATTTTGGGCCGGCCGCGCTCATCCGGTGTCATGGAACGGATAATGGCGATCATATGGGCGATATTCCTGTCATCCAATTCAGCGCCTTGAAGGGCAACGGCTTTCCCGCCCATGTGCGGCAGCATACCCAGGATATCCTGCAGAGATCCCAAACGGGTCATCTGTTCCAGTTGGGCGGCGAAATCTTCCAATGTGAACTCGTTGCGCATCATGCGCCGCGCCACCCGCTCCGCTTCCCGCTGATCCATTTCCTCTTCCGCCCTTTCGATAAGCGACAACACGTCGCCCATACCCAGGATCTGAGCGGCCAGGCGATCGGGATGGAAAGGCTGCAGGTCATCGGGCTTCTCGCCCGTTCCCAGGAATACGATGGGTTTACCCGTTGCGCTGACCATCGACAGCGCGGCACCGCCGCGGGCATCCGCGTCCATTTTGGTCAGGATGATTCCCGAAATCCCCACGGCCTCATTGAAGCGGCGCGCGGATTCCACCGCGTCCTGACCGGTCAATGCGTCGCCCACAAACAGAATTTCCTCAGGGTTGAGCGCGTGTTTCAAAGAGATCAACTCCTGCATAAGCGAATCGTCAATGTGCAATCGTCCGGCAGTATCGGCAATCACGTGATCGTAACCGGTTTCCCTGGCCTCACGCAACAGCCCGCCAACCTGGCGCTCAAGGGAAATATCTGATTGCGCCCGATGGCAGGGAACATCCACTTCACGGGCCACGGCCGCCAACTGCTCCGCGGCGGCTAATCGCTTGGGGTCCAGGGAACTCAACAGCACGCTGTCTCCCCGGCGCTTCAGGAAACGCGCCAGCTTTCCCGCCGTGGTGGTTTTTCCCGTTCCCTGGAGGCCCACCAGCATGATGACTCCGGGTTTGCGTTGCGCCCGACCCAACTCTTTGCGTGTTTCTCCCAGCAAGCGGGTCAATTCCGCCTGAACGATCTTGATTACCTGCTGGTATGGGGTCAGACTTTCGCGCACCTCCTGACCCAGCGCACGCTCGCGAAGCTTGGCGATAAACTCCTTGACCACCAGGTAGTTTACATCCGCTTCCAGAAGAGAAAGGCGGATCTCCCGCAACGCCAGTTTCATGTTGTCTTCCGTGACCGTGGCTTCCCCTTTCAGGTAGCGCATTACCTTGGTCAGGCGTCCACTTAAATTGTCCAGCATGATTGTCTGCTCCTGCTTGATTTTACCACACGACAAAAATCCGCCAAATTTTCCGGCAAACCGGATGCTAGGCTGAGTGAATCCGTGGCACGGCCCAACTTCCCCGCAGATACAAGATTCCCATCAAGGCAGCGGTCAAGGCGTTGGATACCAGCATGCCCCACCAGATCCCCAGGGCGGCGCCGGGTTGTCCCGGCCCTCCCAGCCAGACCATGGCCAGGAAGTATACCAGGGGAACCCGGAAAATCCAGATCCGGGACAGGTTGGTGAACATGACCGGAAGAGTGTGTCCCGCACCCTGGAACACCCCGTTCAGCATCACAACTACGGCAAAGAATATCACCGAGGGCGCAACCAGCCTGAATATGGGTTGTCCCAGAGCCATGACTTCCGGTTCCGCGGAAATAAAAACAGCGATGATCCAGCGTCCTGAGAAAGCGGTCACCAGCATGGCGGGCAGCAACACGCCCAGAACCATACGCATGCCCCGGTTCACGGCCAGGCGCGCTCGGGCCACATTTCCCGCTCCCAGGTTTTGCCCCACAATGGCGGTTACCGCCTGAGATACGCCCATGGCGGGCATCATAAACAGGTGCACCACCCGAATGGTGATGCCGTATGCAGACACCACTTCGGTGCCGAAACGGTTGACAATTCCCATCAACACCAGGAATCCCAGGGAGGCACCGGACATGCCGATTGAAGACGGTATGCCGATGCGCACCATCAGGGAAAACAAACCCCGCCCCGGCAAAAGGTGCCGAAAACAGAGAAAAAATCCCTGGTTGGGCGTAAAGAAACGCCACATCCCCATTCCGGAAGCTACGGCCCGGGATAATACGGTGGCCAAGGCGGCGCCGCTCACCCCCATTGCGGGCATACCCAGCCAGCCGAAAATCAGGATCGGGTCCAGTATCACATTCATGGCCGCCGATATCAACTCAATCCGTAACGGAGAGCGGGTGTCGCCATACCCGTTCATCACCGCCCGGTACACAAAAAAGGGGAACGCGGCAGGCATGCCGATCACCATAATGCGGTAATAATCCAGGGTCTGCTGCAGGGCATCCGCCGGGGTATGCAACAATACCAGGAAATCCCGGGCCCAGATCAGGCCCACTGCCACGAAAAAGACCGAGAACCCCACCATGTAGGAAAACAGGTTGCCCGCCGCCTTACGAGCCTTTTCGGAATCACCGCTTCCCATGTACTGGGAAACCAGTGAAGTGCCGGCCACGGAAAAACCCATTCCCAGAGAGATAATAAAGAATATGATGTTAAAGGAGATCACCGGCGCGGCCAGGGCTGAGCTGCCGAGTTTTCCCAGCCAGAATGCGTCCGCCAGATTGTAGAGAGTCTGAACCACCGATGCCAGGGCCAATGGAACGCCCAGCCCCAGTATTGCACGGACCATGCCTCCCTGAAGCATTTCAACACGATGATCACGGGACATGGTCCCTAATTATACTCCAGTTGGGAGTTCCCGCAAGGCGTCTTGGCGGGCTGATTGGGGAGAGTTACCGTGCCAGCTTCAATTTCACCTGGTTGCCGAGGCGGTACATGACGGGAACCACAACCAGGGTCAGGAAGGTGGCAAAGGTCAAGCCGAAGATCACGGTCCAGGCCATGGGTCCCCAGAACAGAGAATTGTCTCCGCCAAA
>JAFGNX010000170.1 GCA_016926835.1 Candidatus Aminicenantota bacterium
CCACGCAACGCATTCTCAAGCATTATCGGAATATTCAAAACCCCGGGTCCCACCCTGGCTGAAGCCGCGCGAAAGCGCCGCTTCACCGCCGCCATGTTGATCCTGCTTGTAGTGGTGGCCGCCTGCGCCTGGATTTCCGCTCCATTGCAGATGGAACGCAGCCGCGTCATCCTGGAGCAATCCTCTCTGAGCCAGTACCTGGAAGGTGATGGCATCAACCTGACGGTCCACGGCTGGCAACGTATGGCAATCGCACTGTGGACGGCCCTGATGTCCTTGCTGGCAGTGGTGATTGTCGCCTTTCTGCTTTACCTGTTCTACGGAGTCGCGGGCGTAGAAGGACAGTACAGCCATTTTTTTTCACTCACCGTTAACGCCGCCCTGATCGGTACCGTGTTGCCCCGACTCATTTTGACCCTGGGCACTATCCTGGGTTGGCCGGTTTACAACTGGATCAGCCCCGGCGAGTGGGCGCGATTCGCGGGGATGCGGGGGCCTGCGGTATCCATCCTGGGCCAGATGGACCTGTTTACTTTATGGTTTATTATTGCCGTTTCCCTGGGAGTGGCAGCCTGGTCGGGGATCAGCCGGCGTCGCAGCCTTGGCGTGGCCGTCGCGTACCTGGTGTTCAAGTCCGTGGTGCTTGGACTGCTGGGCTTTTTCGCTTCCCGGATGATGACGGCCTGACCCTGGGAAGTCATTTATAGTGTTTCAGTTCCCGGTCCACTTCACGGCGGATATCCCGCTCTTTGATCTTCTCTTTTTTATCGTAACTGCGGCGGCCTTTCACCAGGCCTACTTCCAGTTTGACCCGGCCCCTGACGTTAAAGTACATGCGCAGGGGCACAATGGTAACACCCTTTACGGTCACCCGCTGGTCGAACTTGCGCAGCTCCCGGGAGTGCAAAAGCAACTTGCGCGGCCTCTCCGGTTCATGGTTGTTGATGGAGGCTGAGGAATAAGGGCCAATATGACAGTTGACCAGGAAAGCTTCCCCGGCGCGGATTTCGACATGGGAGTCCTTGAGGTTCACCCGGCCCTCGCGGATGGCCTTGACTTCCGTGCCCACCAGGACCAGGCCCGCTTCGTGTTTGGAGAGGATTTCATAGTCGTGAAATGCTTTGCGGTTGACCGTGATGACACGGGTGTTTTTGTCTTCTTTGCTCATTTCATCTCAAGGTTACGAAGGGTAGCGCTATGTCCATTCCACGGTCATGCCGCGGGGATTATTCATGTCCGAAGTGGACGAAGGCGATGATTGCGGCATTATCCTCCGTCCCCAGTCCAATCAGGTCATTCATTATACGCCATTCAGTCGATTTTTGCATCCACCCTGAGGCGGATTTCGCTGATCCGGCGTCGGCCCATACGCAATGCCTGCAACTGGACGGGACCCAGCCGGATTAATGTTCCAGCCCGGGGAATGCGGCCATGGTGAAAAATGAACAATCCGTTCATGGTCGTATAGTCCTTGCGCAACGGCAGTTGCAGTCCCAGGTATTCGTTCAACTCCTCTACCGGCATATTGCCGGGCACACGGTATATGCCATCGGCCACGCGCCGGATATGATGGCGGGGGATATCCATATCACCCAGGATTTCCGTGAATATATCGTTCAAGGTCAGGATACCGATGGTAATGCCGTATTCGTCCAGAATCACCGCCATCTGCACGCGCTGTTCGCGAAAACGGTCGATCACGTAATTCAGGGTGGAGTACTCGGAGATAAAAAGAGGTTCCCGGGCCAGGGATTTCAGGGGCAAATCCGCGGCCCTGCCGTTCATGACAGTGGCCAGGACATCCCGCGCATGCACGATTCCGGTGATGTGGTCCAGGTTGTCGCGGTACAAGGGCACCTTGGATACGCGCTTTTCTACAATCATGCGTTTCAACGCCTCAAAATCCGACGATTCATCCAAAGCCTGGATGTTTACCCGTGGTGTCATGATGCTCTTGATGTCTTTCTGAGCGATATCGATGATCTCTTTGATCATGCGCAGGTTATCCGGGCTCTGGTGGAACAACTGGGTCTGGGTTTCCAGAAAATGCTTGACCTCGCCGGGCGTAAACCCCCGCGACTGAACCGGGTCGCGAAAAAACAGGCGTTGAAACCAGGCTGTCACCCGGACCATGGGGAAAAACAGGTATTTAAAAAAGCGCAACGGATATGCGTAGGCATATGATAAGCGCTCACTGCGGCGAAACGCGTAGGACTTGGGCAGCACTTCAGCGAACAGCAGAACAATCAGGGTGGTAAAAGCCGTTGACAAGAGAACCGCCAGGCGCTCATCCGATACGAGATAACGCGAGAAGACCAACGTGACAATGGACGCTGCGGCGATGTTGACCAGGTTGTTCCCGATCAGAATGGTGGACAGAAATTCATCCGGATTCTTCAGCGTGTTTTCCAACAAGTGAGCCCTGCGATTGCCGCGGCGGGCCCGCAGCCCAAGGCGGATGCGATTCAGTGAAAGCAGGGCCGTTTCGGCTGAAGAGAAAAAGCCGGAAAACAGCACCAGAAAAAGAAACAACAGCAAATAAAACAGGGGCATGGTTCAGTTGCCGGGAAGAGCAATCATCACTGTTCTTCGGAATCCTGGTGGTAAATCTGGTAGATGATCTTGTACAGAGATGCCCCGATGCAGTCGTTGACCAATTGCACGTCTTCAGCGCCTTTGGGCAATTTGAGGATTCGGGGGGCGAAATTGACGATACCCTCGAAACCGAGATCGATCAGTTGATCCAGGGTTTGCTGGGCGGCATCTTCCGGAACAGCAAGTACGGCAATCTTGATCTCCGGATGCTTTTTCAAATACCCTCTGAGCTCATCCATGTGCTTGATGGGAAGGTTTTTCCCCTTGGCCTGCAGCTCCCGTCCCACCAGGTTGGAATCGATATCAAACAGGGCGGTGACATTGATGTTGCGTACTTTAAAAATCTTGTACTGGGCCAGAGCGCAACCCAGGCGACCGGCGCCGATTACCACCACGTCCGCGCCGCGATCAATGGAAAGCACGCGACGCAACTCGGCGAAAAGCTTCTTTACCTGGTAGCCTTTTTTCTGCTTACCGATTGAAATCCCCAGGTAAAAAAAGTCCTGGCGAACCTGGTTACAAGATACGCCGGTAATCTCCTCCAATTTCTTGGATGAAACATAAGAATCTTCCGGCAAATCCAGTTTCAACAAGGCTTCGTAGTAAAACGAAATCCGGCGGATTACCCGCAAGCTGACTTTGCGTTTCATGGTACCCTCGTATATTGTTAACAGTTTGAAATATAACGTAAAGATCGCTTTTTGTCCAGCATTAACGTTAAAATATCACATATGGGAAGCTGGGAAGTTGAGGACGTTGGCGAGTTGAGATGGTTCCTTGCTGCTTGGTTTTCCTTTTCGACTTTCGACTTTTAACTTTCGACTAGGCTGCCTCTAGCCTCTTACCTGTTTCACTTTCCGTCTGTTCCGAGGTTTGAAATTCTTGCCAATTCATGGGGGCGACCAGCCGGTCGCCCCTACTTCTTACCTTTTCAACTTTACTTGATCACCTTGGCCAGCAGTTCGCTGTCCACGGGAAAAGGCATCGTAATATGGCCACGGTCGGCGTTGACCTGGTTCCACTCTTCGATCTGTTCGAGGGCATTGGGATTGCGCGCCCAGGCACGGCGGGCGATACCGTTCATCACATCCCATTCCATGGCGGAACGAATGATGCGATCCTTCATCTCACTGCCGTCCAGCACCAGGCC
>JAFGNX010000171.1 GCA_016926835.1 Candidatus Aminicenantota bacterium
AAAGTTGAAAAGTTGAAGAGCTGAAAAGGGAAGAAGTTGAAAAAAGGAGACAGGTGACAGGAGACAGGAGACAGGTTTTCTGACACTTTACTTTCAACTTTACACTTTCGACTTTTCACTTGGGCTTCCTCTCCAACTTTCCAACTCTCCAACTGTTTTTGTTCCGGGCGGGTTGTAACCCGCCCTCTCCTGCCTTCCTGCCACTTGATACCTTTTTTATTCACCTTTCATCCATTTGCATTCTCTGATGCCGTTGGAGTAGGATGGTGCGGGAGGAAAGAGATGAAGGCCAAGCAGATTCGTCAGCAGTTTTTTGACGAGTTGAAAGACGCAAAAGATTTTGGTCTGCGCAACAACCGTCCGCTGGTCACGGTGGCGTACGCACAGAGTCTGGATGGAAGTATCGCTTCCTGGGACCGTAGCAAACTGCAACTCAGTGGAAGTGAATCGCTGGACTTGACCCATCAACTGCGGGCGAGTCATGATGCCGTTCTGCTGGGCAGCGGTACCGCCTTGCGCGAAGACCCCCGCCTTACCGTGCGCAGGGGAATCGAAGGGCCACAGCCCATACCCGTTATCCTGGACTCGCGTCTGCGTATCTCCCCTGATGCCCGTATATTCAACGAACCCTCTCGTATCCCCATCCTGGTGGTGAACAGCGATTTGCCTGAAAAGCTGATGAACGATTTTTCTCCCGATCGTGCCCGGATACTGCCTTGTCGCGGTTGTCCCAACGGCAATCTGGACTTGGTGGCTCTGCTATCCCTGCTGGTTCATGAAGGCATCTTCAGCCTCATGGTCGAAGGGGGCATCCAGGTGATTACGTCATTCATGGCCCTGCGCATTCCGGACTGGCTGGTGGTAACCGTGGTTCCCGCCATGGCCGGCGGTCTTCCCGCCCTGGAAGGTTTGGGCCCCAGGCAGCCGGGATGCGTCCGTTTGCTGGATTGGGCATGGGAAGCGCGGGGGGAAGACATGGTGGTGTGGACGCGTCCGCAGTGGAGCAGCGGCCATCACCGCGACCGTTTTGAAACCAAAAGGGATTGTGATGAATCAAAATCAGATTGAAAAGCCCCGCGTGGGCATCAGCACTTGCTTGCTGGGTTTCAAAGTGCGCTACGACGGCGGACACAAGCTGGATCATTTCCTCAAAGATACTTTGGGAAAGTTTGTGGAATGGGTGCCGGCCTGCCCCGAGATGGAAGCGGGTTTCGGCGTGCCCCGCGAAGCGTTCCGTTTGGTGGGGGAGGTGGACTCTCCGCGCCTGGTGACCAACCGCACGGGAAAGGATGTCACCAAACGTATGCTCGAATGGACAAACCAGCGCCTGGATGAATTGAAAGATGAATCCCTGTGCGGCTTCGTATTCAAAGCCAAGTCGCCTTCCAGCGGTATGGAGCGGGTCAAGGTTTACAACGACAAGGGGGTTCCAGTCAAGCAGGGCGTGGGCATTTTCGCCCGGGCTTTCATGGAACGATTCCCCAACCTGCCCGTGGAAGAGGAAGGGCGTCTGCACGACATGGTATTGCGTGAAAACTTCATTGTACGTGTATTCGCATATTTTCGCTGGCGCGACCTGCTGGCGAACCGTCGCAACCTGGGCGGCCTGGTGGATTTCCACTCCCGCCACAAACTGCTCTTCATGGCTCACCAGCCCACTCTGGCGACTGAATTGGGCGCCATGGTGGCCCATGCATCGGAACGGCCCCTGGACGAGGTGCTACAGGAATACGAGAAACGTTTCATGGCGTTGTTGCAGCGTCGCGCCACCAGAAAATCCCACACCAACGCGCTGCATCACGTGATGGGATATTTCAAAAAAGAATTGAAAGCGGATGAAAAGGCGGAGCTGCTGGAAGTGATTGAAAACTACCATCGCGGAATGCTGCCCCTGATCGTGCCACTGACCCTGCTCAACCACTACCAGCGCATGTATCCGCACAAATATCTGGAACGCCAGGTTTACCTGGATCCCGGCCCCCTCGAACTGCAACTCCGCAACCATGTGTAGAACGCCTGATGCCGTTTAGTGGCGATTGGCCAGGGGCGAGAGGCAATAGGCTGAGGTAGGCGCACTCAGTCGAAAGTCGAAAGTGAAAAGTCGAAGGTAAAGTGTCAGAAAACCTATCTCCTGTCTCCTGTCTCCTGCCACCTGTTGCCTGCCACCTTTTTCAACTTCTTTCCTCTTCAACTTTTCAACTTTGTAATTCACCAACGAACGCTTTGATTTTCTCTTTTATCTCGTCTCTAATGCCCCTGGTTATTGCCAGTTTTTCTTTTTCCGTGCCCTCTGCTTTGGAAGGATCTTTAAATGACCAATGAATCCTCTCGGTATTTCCCGGGAATATCGGGCATCGTTCAGCCGCTTCCGTATCGCAGACCGTTATGACATAAGAGTAAAGCCTGCCTTCTTTAAAAAAATCAAACACGCTTTTTGTCACATTACCCGAAATATCGATCCCCTCCTCCCGCATAACCTCTACAACCAGGGGATTTAATTCGCCGGGCTCTATGCCCGCGCTTTCCGCCATGTAACCATCTTTGGAATACAAATTAAAATAAGCCTCGGCCATCTGGCTCCTCGCGGAATTATGGATGCACACAAACAACACTCTTTGTTCTTTCATGTTAGGCTCCTTCACAGTTAAAGCTAAAACCAGTTTTAATAAAAAATTGTTAAAACACTATAAGCATTGAACCAATCGGCATTTTTTTGGAACGCATAAGGTTGACCGGAACCGGCGGGGAGCGAGGAACCCGCACAAGACACGGCAACCTTTTGCCCGCCACCTCAGTTCCACACAATGCGCAAAATTTGCAGAATTGAGGAAAATCCGATATAATTACATTGAATTTGAATAAAAGGCATGTTCCCGGGATGGAAATAAAAAAAATCATCTTTGTTCTGTGGGTAATCGTTTGTCTGCTGACATTCGCAAGCGGAATGCGGGCAAATGACGATGATTCCGACCAGAGCCACACGCAGAAAGTGGAATCCGCCGCCCGGCGCCTGATCTATTCTCCCATTGCCTTTTACTCTCCGGAAACCAATCTGGCCTACGGCGCCGCGGGTAGCCTGGTGTTCCGGATCAGTCCGGGACAGGGTCGCAACCGGCCCTCATCCATCGGGGCGGTGTTCATTCATACCCAGCGAAACCAGTTGCAGCTTGCCATGACAAATGACGTCTACCTGAACAAAGCCGGCTTGCGAATCCTGGTAAAAACGGCCTATCTGGATTACCCGGACAAGTTCTTCGGTATCGGCCCCCAAACCCGCATAGACGATGAAGAGATTTTCACTTCCCGGCAATTCGAATTCAGCCTGGACGTGGAAAAAGAGGTGTTCGCCCACTTCAGCATGGGGGCGCGGGTGCAGTGGGATTCATGGGACTTGACTGAAGTGGTTGTCGGGGGACAGCTGGAAAACAACAACATTCCGGGCATCGGCAGCGGACAGGTAGCGGGAATGGGATTGTCGGCCTCGTGGGATACGCGCGACCGTTTCTATTCGCCCACCCGCGGTTCATGGTTGCGCCTGCAGGCGGACATCTTTGAACGTGTTCTGGGCGGGGATTTCGCGTTCTCCCGTTTTTCCCTGGATGCCAGGCGCTACCTGCGCCTGTTTTCCAACCACGTGCTGGCCCTGAACGGCAAGGTGGAAATGCAGGCCGGAGACGTGCCCTTTCAATACCTGGCGCGTTTCGGCGGTATGTACAGCATGCGCGGCTATTTTGACGGCCGTTTCCGCGACCGCGATCTGGTCATGGCCCAGATGGAGTATCGCATGCCCCTGTCCAGACGCTGGGGCGTGGTGGCCTTCGGGTCCGCCGGCACCGTGGCGCACCGCCTGAACCAACTGGACCTGGCGCGGCCCCTGTTGGCGGGAGGCGTGGGGTTGCGCTTCGTGTTCGACAAAAAAGAACATATCGTGCTGCGCATGGACCTGGGCTTCGGCAAGGACTCATCCGGCATCTATTTCTCGATCTACGAGGCCTTTTAACCATGCCGGCTGCGGGCGTGCACTCCCCGCGTATCCGCCAGTACACTCCCCATGATTACACTCCCCTGGTGCGCTTGTGGACAAGTTGCAATCTGCCCCTGAAACCCCATGGCCGGGATTCCCGGGAACGCCTGGAAAAAGAACTTCAAAACGGCCCTGGAAAATTGTGGTTGGCGGAAGAGAACGGACGGATTGTCGGCGCCGTGCTGGCCACCCACGATTTCCGCAAGGGCTGGATCAACCGTTTGGCCGTTGACCCCGCCCTGCGCCGCCATGGCCTGGGCCTGCGCCTGGCGCGCCTGGCCCTCAACTACCTGCACAACGACTGCAACCTCTTGATCTCCGCCATCCTCATCGAGGGTGACAACCCCGAATCGGTGGCCCTCTTTTCCCGCCTGGGTTTCAAACCCCACCCCGACATCAAATACTACGCCCTGCGAAAATCCCCGGGCGCGTGAGATAGCGCCAGGGTAGGGCGGGCACCCATGCGGGCGGGGCCGTCACCTGTCGGAATTGTGGCGATAGGCGATCACGCGAACATCTTCCAGCGTGATCAACCCTTCATCGATTAACTTGTCCAGAAGCGGCAGGAAGGCCTCGATCCGGTCCTTGCGGTCGACGATTTCCACTATAACCGGCAGGTCTTCCGAGAGGCGCAGCACCTTGGTGGTGTGGATGCGGCTGTTGGCCCCGAAGCCCAGAAACCCCCGCAACACCGTGGCGCCCGCCAAACCCTGGCGGCGGGCCTCCTGCACCAGCACTTCACACAAGGGTTTGCCGTCGACCTTGTCACTCTCGCCGATAAAGATCCGCAACAGGGATGCCTCGGATGGAATTTTCATTGTCCCCTCCTCCTACACCATGCGCCCGAGCGCCGCTCCCAGGAACAGGGCGGCAAACCCGACGCTATTCTGAACCGCCAGGTTGGCGGCGGCGTGCAGCCACTCCGCCGCGCGCACCAGTTCCCCGGTCTCCAGGATCAGCGCGGAAAAAGTGGTAAACGCCCCCATGAATCCCACCAGGATGATGGTCCGGGTTTCTCCGGAAACCGGCCAACGGCCGGCCATCAGGGACCAGAACAGGCCGGCCATGAAACAGCCCGCCAGGTTGACCACCAATGTCCCCCAGGGAAAAGACACACCGTTGACGCGGTGGACGAATCCGGCCAGCCCGTAACGGGCGAGAGTGCCCGCCGCCCCGGCAATGGCCAGCCATGCAAGTTTGTGCAACATGAGTAAAGTCCTCCCGGGGCACCATAAAAGGGCCGCCTGGCGGGCCGTCTGTTTATTGTGCCGAAAAACCGGCGTAGCAGGAGTCATCAGCCCGGCCCGGGCGGTTTGGGGGGACTCCATCCCGAAAGGAGATCAATGGCGCCGAGTATACATCGAAACCCGCGTGAAATCAACCCATCACGGCCCGGGTCGTAGGGGTCGCGTCTCAACATTGAACAATCAATCGAAAAATTCAGTTTGGTAGAAGAATAGGGGCAAGACTTGACCCCAGTTTTGGGGTGAATGGCATTGA
>JAFGNX010000172.1 GCA_016926835.1 Candidatus Aminicenantota bacterium
AAAACCGGATCAGTTACCGGCTGTATTTCCGCAAAGAATATGGCGCCAATCGTTTTACGCCGGGAATCTTCAGCCCCGCAACCGACCCCCTCAAGCGGTTGGTGGTGCACGTGGACTGGCCCCATGACAAGCCGTTTACCACCTGCCTGGCTTTTGATATCTCGCGCCGCCTGGGTTGTGTTGTACCGGAAGTGAAACCGGCCATGCTGTATTTGAACGGAAAACCGCAGGGGATGTTTTTTTTATCTGAACATCTGGGCGAAAGGCAGTGGCAGGCCCATTTCAACCACAATAAATTCCTGTTTTACAAGTATCGGAGTTCCGCCGACCCGGAAAGCCGCCGGCGCTTCGCCGAATTGGAAGCGTGGAGCAAAAACGCTGATGCGCCGCTGACCATGAGCGAGGTAGCCGCACGCGTGGATATCGACAACTTCTCTCGAAACCTTTTTTCCTACGTATTCTGTGGCACCGATGACTGGATCCAGGGCGTGGCCGCCCTGGATTTGAAAAAACCGGACAGCCGCTGGTTCTGGATCAATTGGGACATGGATCGCAGCTTCTGGTTTCAGCACGGGTCCCGCGCGGGTGTGAAAGCGGAAAACACCTGGGAAAAGTACGCCTTTGAGTTTGTATTGAATCCCCGAGGAAAGAACGTCCGCACGGTCTTGTTCCGTCGCCTGCTCAGCGAAAGCCCCGAATACCGCGAGTATTTTGTGCGACTGGTTACGGACCTGATGAATCACGCCATCAACGAAGAATTCCTGCTATCCAGGGTGGATCATTACCGCCGGCTTGCCGTTTCCTACGGAAGAAAAAACCTGAAATCGCTCAACATGATGAGCCGTTTCTGCAGGTTTCGTCCCGATTATATCCGCCGGCAGATGCGGGATTACTTCAACCTGGGCGAGGCGTTCATCTGCCGGATTGCCGGTGAAAACGACATCAAACTGGAAATCGATGGTTACAGCGCAAAAGCGGATTACCAGGGCTGGTATTTTAATGGGCAATCCGTCGAGGTTCGAATTGTGGATCCGATGGGCGGAAAGTTCAGCCATTGGCTGGTTAACGGCAAAAGAGTGCCGGACCCCGTGTTGCGCTGTACCATTGAATCCGAAACCACGATCGAACCGGTTTTCTCGCATTTGCCCTGACTCTCCCGGCCGGCAAGCGGCGGTACTGGCCGCCGGTTTGCGAATGCGGTATACTGGATAAAAAGACCGGAGGGATGCATGGGACCCGTTCAACCTGTTGCCTGTGCGATTGTCATTTTAATGGCCCTGGGTTTGTTTTTTTCATTGCCGTTACCCGCGGATTCAAACGACCCCCCCGAGACCGTGGAGCGAGTCGACCTGGAGCGCTACATGGGGCGCTGGTACGAGATCGCCAAAATCCCCAACCGATTCCAGCGCAAATGTGTCCGAGACACCTCGGCCACCTACAGCCTGCGCCCGGACGGCCGCGTGACCGTGGTCAACCGTTGTACGGAAAAGGATGGTGAGGAATCGCTCTCCAGGGGGCTGGCCAAGGTGGTGGATACGACCACCAACGCGAAACTGAAAGTGAGTTTCGTCAGCCTGCTGGGCATCCGCCTGTTCTGGGGCGACTACTGGGTGATCGGACTGGACCCCGACTACGAATGGGCCCTGGTCGGCGAATCCAAGCGCAAATACGGTTGGATCCTGGCCCGGCAGCAGCAGTTGACCGCAGAGCAATGGGATGCGGTCCGATCAACCCTGCGCGACCGCGGCTACGATCCCGACAACTTCGTCCCCACCGCTCATTCCGGTACGCAATAAAAAAAGATCTACATGGAATTTGGCTGCAGAACCGGCAAGAAAGAGGTTTTCGTCTAAAGCCCTGGTATGAGAGTCGCTTGATGAAAAAGGCCGCAAACATTGTCGTCGCCACAGCTTTTCATCCCATAGAAGGCGGGATAGAGACTTTCATGTATCAAGTGGCGAAAAACTGGAACCTGGGTGAATCAATCGTGTATTGCCAGGGTAATTCAGGTGAGGAACAGCTCAAAAAAGAGCCTTTCTCAATTAATTGCCGGCCGGCTGAGTCCAGAGCGTTTTTTGTGAATCTTTGTAGGTTGATAAAACGGGGTTACCGTTCTCCTTGGCTTTGCTTTTTGCTGGCTGTAAACCGGGATTTCGTGAAACATTCAGGTCATCGTGTGCTGAACATACTTGATGACTTGAAACCAGATGCAGATTTCGTGATCCAGTCGTCTACTGTGATTCCCAATGGAGCGATCGGGGTTATTTTAAAAAAAATTCTTAAAAAGAAACTGGTTGTATACATTTATGGTTCCGAGATCAATCGATTTAAAAGAAAAGTCAACAATCGCCTGTTGATGAAACATGTTTTTTCAAAGGCTGACCGGGTTATCTCCATCAGTGGTTATACGTCAGAACTGATGCGAGGCCTGGTCCGAAACCCGGATGTGATACGCACTGTCAATATCGGCGTGGACACGGACCGTTTCTTCCCCATGAAATCCAGGCCGGAAATCTGCGAAATGTCGGGTATCCCCATGCAGGCTTATGTTTTCCTGACCATGGGACGCTTGATCCGGCGCAAAGGACATGATCAGGTGCTGAAAGCCCTGGCCCTAATCCGCCCCAGGCAAAAAAACATTTTTTATATCATTGCGGGGCGTGGTCCCGAAGAAGACCACCTGAAACAATTGGCAAGAAAACTAGGCATTTACGATCATGTCCGTTTCGTTGGATTTGTGAAGCATAGCCAGGTCAACGCGTATATGAATGCCTGTGATTGCTTTATCATGCCCAATCGTGAAGAGAATGGCGACGTGGAAGGTTACGGGCTGGTTTTCATTGAGGCAAATGCTTGCGGCAAGCCCGTAATTGCCGGAAAATCAGGGGGCGCGGTTGAGGCCGTCAAGGATAATGTAACCGGACTCCTGGTGGATCCCAGAAGCGTGGAAGAAATCGCTGCGAAAATGGAGTTGATCATGCGTGATCATGCACTTGCGCAGAGGCTTGCAAGCGCGGGATTGAGACGCGCTCGCGAAGAACTGGCCTGGGAGAAAGTCTGTACAAAAATCAACAACCATATTGTTGGAATAATGGATTGATCCCGAAAAGCTGCCCGATCCTCGTCACGGCTTCCGGGCGATGACAATCGTGTTCCAAGCCAGGGAGGCGAACAGGCCGCCGGTGGTTTTTTCCAGAGCCCGGTCCACAAGACACGTGGCGGCAATGATGGGGCGGAAAAGAAACCCGGGTTCCAGGGGAACTTCGGCAAAGGGAGTGGACAGAAAACCCTGGGGAAAGGAGCGGATATCCGCAAAACCCGCCTGCTTGAAGACCGCTTCGATCTCGCGCCTCGGCAATTCACGCTGGTCGCGCGAATAGCCGGGATCGACGCGTTTGCGGATCCAACGCAGGAGTGAAATCAGCGGATTGGCGGGCTGGGGTTCGTTGACCGCGATGCATCCTCCCGGCTTCAACAATACGCGGATTTTTCGTACCGCGGCCGGTATATCTTCCAGGTGATGAAGCACCCCGATCATGAGTACCAGGTCAAAAGATTCTTGGGTATCAAATCGCATTAAATCCGCATGAACGAATTGAACCCCGGCCCCCTGGTGGCGGGCTCGGGCGATATCGATCAGTTTGCCCGAATGGTCAACGCCGGTATAGGAAGCGTAACGGCCGCGCAGGTAAGCGCTGGCGTACCCGGCTCCGCACCCCACTTCCAGCAAGTGGGGAGGTGAAGGCATCGGAATTTTGCGCAGGGTCTGGATCAGCCTTAAGCGGCGCGCCCGGGCGGCCCCGGGCGACAAATCCTTGCGCTCGTATTCCTCCGCGATCCGGTCAAAATGTTCACGATCCGACGCGGCTTTCCGCTGATCAGTGTCCATCTTTTCTCACTTTGTACAAGGTGTAGCGCGCGTCCCGGTATAAAACCGGGTAACGACCCAGGAAATGATGTAGTTTTTGTTTAAGCTGGTCGTCCAGGCGATAGAGCGGTGACAGCTTCCCCATGCGTTCAAGACCTGCCGCGGTGTAGAAGATATGGGTGACGCCCAGGTTGCGAACGTTCCGGGTAAAATCAGGGGAACCCGCGCTATTTCTAAGAATGTCGAGCAGGGGATGACGGTCGGCGAAAGAACAGGCGAGGAAATCTCTTTTCAAGTAGAAAGTACGGTCTTCGCCCAGAAAGGAGACTTTATCGGTATCTTCCAGGTTGCGGTTCATGTACTCCGCGCCCGCGAAATAGGGCAGGGCGTAGAGGTAGTTGACTTTCTTTCCCTTAAACTCTCCGGCCAGCGCGGAACGCACAAACGGGATGCCCCGGAAATGGCGGTCCTGCAATGATACGGCAAACACCAGGTTGTAGAGCGCGGCCAGGATCACCAGCGGTGTAAAAATGCGTCTGATGAGGGACGATTTTTCCAGGATTACTTCCGTTCCCCGCGCAATCGGTAAAGCCAGCAAAAGAAAAACCGGCAGAAAATAGCGCGGCACCATGGCGAAAAAGAGCAGAAACAGGTAGGCCAAACCGCCTGTAACCAACAGGATCCGACCGGTGCGGTTGCCGTTCTGGAAAAAGGCCAGAGGCAGGAGAAAAAGAGACAATAATCCCCACACCGCGGTCATGCCGTAGCTGTAGGGGTGAAAAAACACTTTAAAGGGAAAATAGAGATATTCGTGTACGGGCTTGTTTTTGCCGCGGCTGATCACCGTGGCGAACAGTTCCGACTGTTCGCCCGCCCAGTTTTTGTTCTGAAACACGTTGTTCAGGTAGGGGTAAACCGGGTTGTTCATGTGAACCTGGTTTTTGGCAAACCACGGCGTCATCAAAAGAACGGTCATGACACCCATCACCACCACCGAACGCAAGCGATTGCCAAAAGCATCTTTGCCAAGACCCAGGAGTGCCAGAAAGAACGCTGCCAGGTAAAACGCGAAAATGTATTTGGTTCCCACAGCCAGGCCGCAGAGTGTGCCGGAAAGCAGAAGGTGCGAAGTTTTTTTTGAATTTTCCGCATAAAGAAAGTACAGGCGGCAGCCGGCGAACAGGAAAAGCATCCCCACCATGTCCGGCTTCGATGAGGCCAT
>JAFGNX010000173.1 GCA_016926835.1 Candidatus Aminicenantota bacterium
CCGTTGACGCCGAATTGTTCGGCTATGTGTACAACACCGCGGTTCCCGAAAGCATTACGCCCATGAAGTGGACCACGCTGGCGCCCCGCGTCAACCTGATCTACGACATCCTCAGTGACGGCACCACCCTGTTCAAAACCAGCTACTCCCGTTACTTCATGGCCAACGTGACCCAGTGGTTCAGCGGCGCCAACCCCAACACCTTTGTTTCCTACACCGGCTACCTGAATCCCGACGGTACGCTGGCGCAACTGACTGGAATCGGCGTGCCCACCGAAGCTGACCTTACCGAGATCGGCTACAAGGACTACGACCTGAAAGCCCCCTACGTCGACGAATTCACCATCGGCATCGAGCGCGAACTGTGGGAAGACTGGTCCGTGGGCCTGCGCTACATCCGCAAGTGGGACCGCAACTTGTTGGAAGACGCCAATGCCAAGGCATTGGACATGGACGCCCTGATGGAAGACGGCGCCCTGGTGTGGACCAACTACAACCCCGTTACGGTGACCGACCCCTACGACGGCGGCACCGTGACCTTCTGGGATCAGATCTCGGTCCTCAACCCCAAGAACTACATGGTGAACCCTCCCGGTGCCAAGCGTGACTACGACGGCATCGAGTTCACCCTGGAGAAACGCTACGCCAAGGGCTGGTCTCTGAAGGCCTCCTACGTGTGGCAGAAGTCCCGCGGCCTGATCGGCACGGACTTTGACTCCTCCTGGGGCGGCACCGGCTACTACAACAACCCCAACTCCCACGAAAACTCAGTGGGGACCTTCCCGTTTGAGCGCCGTCACCAGTTCAAACTCCAGGCCCTGGTCAAAGGTCCCTGGGGCATCAACCTCAGCGGCTACTTCCGCTTCCTCTCCGGCCAAGCCTGGACCCGTACGGTTACCAGCGATTACCTTGGTCTCACCTTGAGCCAGGGTTCGACCACGGTCAATGCCGAGGAACGCGGTTCCCGCAACCTTCCCGACGTGGCCATCCTCGACTTCCGCGTGGAAAAAGCCTTCAAGTTCAAACCCGTCACTCTGCGTGTTTTCGCCGACATCTTCAACGTATTTAACGTCGGCAAAGCCACCGGTGTAAACGGCAACTCCAGTCACCCCACCCTCGTATTCGAAGAGATGACCAACATCACCGACCCGCGCGTATTCCGTCTGGGAGCCAAGATCGAATTCTGAGGAAACTGAATCCTCAAACCATAAAGGGGCGCCTGCGGGCGCCCCTTTTTTTTTGGGGGGGAGGGGAGGATATGTCCTATTGGTCCTATGATAGGTCCTATTGATAAGTCTTATGGGTCTTATAGGACCGATCCGCCCCACCCCACGGAAGCGGGGCGGAGCGGACGGCGGGCGGGACTATTGACCGAGCAGTAATCCGCCGCCGGCGGATTATTGCTCGAGAGAAGAAACCAGGTCCCGAATCACGTCCACCTGGGGGTCGTCTTTATCGGCATTTTCCAGGTAGGTTTTAAATGCGGCCACCGCTTCTTCCAGGTTTCCCTGGTTGAGCAGGGCGTACCCCAACTGGCGATGGGCCTTGGCCCAGTCGGGACTGATCTCGATGGCCTGGCGATAGTACTTAACCGCCTCGTCGGCGTTGCCGGCGTTGAAAAGGATCTCGGCCACGTTGTACGGCAATGCCCGGTCGGAAGGGTCGATTTCAATGGCCCGGGTAAAGAACTCCCTGGCCTTGTCAAATTCGTTGCGCACCATATGGGCTTCGCCGATGCCGGCATATACCTGCGCGGCGGTCACGTTGCCTTCCATGGTCACACCTTCGGCGGCCATGCCGTCCAGTACGCGCTGGTAAGCGGCTATGGCTTCATCGTACTGCTTGAGTTTGAAATGGCAATTGCCGATGTTGATGTTGACTTTGTAGAACTTCTCGTTCTTGGCCAGAAAGGCCTTGAACATCTCCAGCGCCGCTTCATATTGTCCGGAATCATACAGATCGTTGGCGTTCTGGAAATTGACCTTGGCGTCCTTGCCTTTGATCACATCGCCCTTGACTTCATCCAGCGACTTGAGCACGATCACCTGTTCGGGGTTGCGGTTGATGCCGGAGAGCTGGGTGCGGGATACCGCACGCACATAGCCTTCTTTTTCCGCGGTGAACTGGTATTCGCCTACGCCGAATCCGTGGATGGTCCAGCGACCGTTCTCCGCTGATTCCGCCTCGAGCGTCAGGTTGTACTGCAAGGATTCCATGGTGATTTTCACCCCGGGGATGGGATTGCCGTCGGCATCTTCCACCAGCCCCGTCACCCGGCCCTGTCCCCTGCCTTCCTGGGCGCAGAGAGCCAGTGTCATCACCAACATCATGGTTATACCGATCATCGTGATACGTTTCACGTTTGCCTCCTGTAGTATCTTATCCATACCGTATTTGTATTTCCACTTATTGCTTTTCAGGCATGGCGATTGCTTTTTTTACCGCCTTTACGCTTGTCATGCGTCGCGACTTGCGGCCGGACATCAAATCGGTCATCACCACGTCCAGGGTATACTTGCCCGGATCCAGGCGCACGGCCACGGGGATGTTGAAGCGAAAGTCCTCTTGCAACACGGCTTCGGCGTTGTACTCTTCTTTCCAGTCACGGGTGAATTTGTCAATCTCCTCATTTTCGCTGATCACCAGCACGGCCACGTGCAGATGCACCCGGATGCGGTCTTCATGTCGTTCGAATGCCACGTGTTTGGGGCCGAAAGAAATGTTTACCTTGCCGGCGGTGGGGATGAAATCCACCTGGAAATCGATCGCCTCCGGGAACGGAGAATCCTGGCCGCGTTTCACGATCATATTGAACTTGAGTTCCTCAAGGATGTCCATTACCCGCAGGGGCATGTAGCGTTCGTCCATGCGGTACATGCCGAAACCGCTTTCATCCACGAAGCGCAGGCGGAATCCCCCGCCGCTGAAAGTGGTCTGGCTGGCGCCGGATAATCCGTAATAGTACCAGTCGATGATCCGGCCCTGCAGGCGCGGATCCGTGGTCTGCACATTGCGGTCCACTTCATCCGGCGGACCCAATATCATGAAAAAGCGGCCACGGTCGGTGCGCCAGCCGGGACGCTGCCCCTCCTGGAAATAGCGCTGCACGTGTTCAAAGCGGCGCAGCATTTCCATGCGGAACTCATTGTCCTCGGTCAGGGGATTGGGATCGCGGATCTCCCAGAAATATTCGATAAAACGCTTTCGCGCCTGCGGCGAGGTCAGGTTACGGTAGATGCGGCTTTCCTGGGACGTCATGATCGGCCGGACCACCTGGTAAAATTCATCCGCTTCCGGCTCCACCACCGGCGCGGGTCGATTGCCGGCACAGCCGCCCAGCAGCATGCCGCCGGCCAGGACCAGGCCGGCCAGGCGAATTGATTGACGAGTGCTCATGGTTTCCTTCCCTTTTCCAGACTCTGCAGCAGTTTTCTGGCACCAGCCTGCTCGGGGTTCAAACGCAGCGAGGCTTCCAATACCTTGCGCGCCTCGGCTTTTTCCCCGGTATTGGCGAGGGCGGCACCCAAAGCGTTCAAAACCGAGGTGTCGCTGTCATAGAGCTTGTTGGCTTCCAGCAAAGCCTGAACGGCCTGGACGTTGTTTCCCTGAAGGTGAAGCGCTTTGCCGCGCAGGGCATGGTAGTCAAACAGGTGTTTGCGGTCTGTTTTCAGCGGGGTGATGATTTCGAGCAAACGCTGCGGATTGCGCTGGGCCAGCAGGAAATCGGCATAGGATTTGATCAGGGGCGCGAATTCAGGCTGTTTCGCCAGGGCGGCCTCGTAATGATCGGCCGCGGGCGCGGGGCGGCCCGTATTGGCGTACTGGGCGGCCAGCATCATGTCGAACAGGAACGCCCGGTTTGACGGCAGGCGTTTGGAAGCAACCGGAGGATGAAACACCTGCTCCCGCGGAGCAATGGACAACCGGGCTTCCCGGGTATCGAGGACCTCTTCGGCCGCGCCCAGCAGGATGACTTGAACCTTATATGCACCGTTACCCGGGTTCTCGATCTCCATGTCGTGGACCCACGTGTCTTTGCCGGCGGGAACATCCACCATGTACGTGCGGACATAGGGGCGAAACTCCTGTTCATTGCTGACCACAATCCGGGTCTTGAAAGCGGCTTCCGCCCGGCCGCGATACACGGAAAAGAAAAGATGGACCGGTTCCTGCATGCCGAAACTGCTGTCCGGATCAATAGATACCTGACGGTCCACCACCTGGTATGCCGCGAAACCGGGATCCCCCACGGGCTGAATACGGTATGATAACAACGGGCCGTACAGGCGGGGTGCACCGCCGGTTGGGGCCGGCACCGTCACTTTGCGGTCAAAATAACTGATTTCGCGGTTCACCGAATTTTGCAGCACCGCCGAAAAAGTATACTCTCCGGGGGCCACGGGGAAGTAGTCGGAAACCGTAACCCCCCGGGAAAGCCGGGTATTGAGATCCTCCTGGGTGGCGTAGACGGGGAAATTCTTGGAGTATTTAAACAATTCTCTGGCTTGATCATCGGCTGAGCGCAAAACCACCGTAAGTTCGTAATTAAAATAATACTGATCGCGCTCGTCGGAAAAATCCACGGACAACCGCTCCGGAAGCAACGAAAAGTGCAGGAAATGGGTATTGAGCACGGGATCCCGCAACAGGGTCAATTCATTGCGACTGTTCACGTAGTTGGTAACCACATCTACATCCACGATGCCCTTGTAGTTGAGAAAGTTACGCGCATACGTGGCATTGACGCGGCGTTTGGGCAGGTCGTAGATGCGGGAGATCAGCATCGGCGCCTGCAGAGACGGGCTGTACCCGCTGCGTTGTTCACCGGGAATCAGGCTCAAGGAAGCCTCGGCGACCGTGGCACTGTACTCTTTAATGGCTTCGTACAGAGCCCGGTAATTCATGGGATCAATCCTATGCGACTGAGTGGTCAACAGGGCCTGGGGACCGTCCGCGGTGGGCAGATAGAGACGGTATTGGCCATAACCGTTGCGCTTGTAAAACACCACGCGGAACCCGGTCGGCAAACCGTTTTCGGCATTGCCGAAGTAATCCCAGATCAACACCGGATGCAAACCGTTGGTAATCACCTCTTCCTCACTGATCGGGGGACCCAGCAAAATATAGATGCGGCCGCGGTCGGTTTTCCAACCCGGAATGGGTGAGCCGAACTTGAAATACTTGTTGGCATGCGCAAAGCGCCGCAAGTGTTCTTCGCGGAACTCGTTCTCGGGAGTACCACGGGTGGGATCGCGTTGCTTCCAGAACAATTCGATCAGGGCATCCCGCTCTTTGTCGGATTTCAGGCTCAAAAAGACCTTGCGCTCCACTGGCGTGATAATGTAATGCACCAGGTCCAGCCATTGCTGGTATCGTTCATCCAGTTCCTGCGTATTATCCGTTGCCGCCAGTGGCATGGCGTTTCCCCATACCAGTATCAGAACCAGCAGCCCGATCCATGCGCATCCACTCTGTTTCATATCTCTCCTTCTTCTTGCCGGGAACAAGTTAATGTTCATTATAATGGACCCGCCTGATTCCGTCAAAGGGGATACCGTAAACACGAGGGGCGGGTTTTTTTTGCCTTGTCAAGCGATTGGTGTTACAATTACACATCTCGCACGTATCTTAACTGATAGTGCATCCCATTTAAACACAGGAGACATTGGTTATGAAGAAAACATTCATGATTGTATTGATCATGCTGGTCTTTGCCGGCCAAACCATGATGGCGACCGCCGGTGAGGCCGCTCCGCCCTCAAAACAGGCGCTGAAACTGATGAAAAAGGCCCAGAAGGCCATTGAATCCAAAGAATTCGACAAGGCCGCGGAATACTATCAGCAGGTGATCGCAATGGACAGCGAATACGCCGAAGCCCGTTTCGCCCTGGGCCGACTGCAGTTGGCCCAGAATCAGCTCGAGCCGGGTGAAGAGAACCTGAAAAAAGCACTGGAACTCGCCCCCGACCATACCGAAGCCGCCAAACTGATGGCCCGTTTGCTTTTTTCCAAAGGCCAGCAATTTCAGCAGCAGCGCAATGTCGAAGAAGCCAACCGGCACTTCCGTCAACTAATCGATTTGCCGAACATGGCTGAGCTGGACCGCACCCACCTGGGACAAAGCCTCTATCAACTGGGCGTGAACCTGTATACGCAGAAAAAATTCGCCGAATCGACTGAATTCCTGAAAAAATTCCAGCAATTGCCCATGGCCCAGACCGAGTTCGCCCCGATTTACCCCGCTTCCAATTACATTATCGGCCTGAATCATTCCCAGCAGAAAGAATACGAAACCTCAAACGAGTACCTTTCCAAGTACATCGATGCCCGCCAGGACGCGGAAAACGACCAGTTACTCCCCCTCGCCCATTTTATCATCGCTTCCAATAACTTCCAGGTCATGGAAGCCGAAGCCGCGCCCATTCGCAAAGACAAGGAAGTCAAGGACCTCAAGGAAAAACTGGCCGCGTTGGCCGCAAAGTTTCAAGACTCCATCGTTCTCCACCTGGAGAAAGCCATTGAGCAGAAAGCCGACCTCGAACCCGCCTACGTGACCCTGGGCAACTTTTACTACTACAAAAACGACCAGCAAAAAACCGTGGAAACCTACGAAAAGTTGATCTCTCTGTTCCCCGATTCTCCCGATAAAGCCAAGTACGAAAAGTTCCTCGAAGACGTGAAAAAGGAAATCGCCGCCCTCGAGAAAACCGGCAAGTAATCTCCCCCATAACCCATATCCCGATGCGGGGAGGACCGACTGATGAGTCGATCCTCCCCGTTCATCAACTGGAAAATTTTCAATTGAAATTGAGATAAACTCGCACTGGTGATATATAGTTTTATGGCCCTTAGAAATCGCTTGTTCTCCGTCCTGTTGCTGACACTACTGCTGTGCATGCCCATCGTTTCCGGGCACCGCCCCGCAGGCACCGGTCCGGCCGCAGCGGTTGTTCCGAATTTGCGCCTGATCCGACCCAACGGCGGAGAGATCCTGTTCAAAGGCGAAAACACAGCCATTACATGGGCCTCCCGGGGGATCGAATCCGGCAGGATCATCCTGGTGCTCTATCTCAAGGGCGTCAAACACGTGGTGATTTCCGAAGGCCGCCCCGATACGGGACGGTATGATTGGCGCGTCCCCGTTGACCTCTCCCCGGAAAACAACTATCGCATCCGCATCCGCTGGTCCCTCCATCCGGAAATCAACGATTTCTCTGACGCCGATTTCCGGATCGCGGACAAGTCAAATTAGGAGAACTTCTAGGGACGGTGCTTGTAAATATGCAAATACGGATTTTTGGATAATTTGAAAATAAAACGGGCTATGGCTAGGGGCCAGGGAGAAGGCAGCAGATGACGAACGTAGGGGCAACCCCCTGTGGTTGCCCATGAATACCCCACGGTTGCCCGGTTAAACCGTGGCCATTTCCATGCCC
>JAFGNX010000023.1 GCA_016926835.1 Candidatus Aminicenantota bacterium
GACACCCGACCACTTCTATAGCCGGGTTGAAACCGCGCCGATTTTCCCCACTACCTCGCAACCCTCCCACCGCGAATTCGAAAGCACTTACCGCTTTCTGGCTTCTCATTACCAATCCATCATCTCTATCCACTTGAGCCGGCAATTGAGCGGTACCTGGCAAAACAGCCGCCTGGCGGCAGAGAAAGTGGCGAACGAAACCGGGAAAAAAATCACCGTGATCGACTCCCGCCAACTTTCCGGATCCCAGGGCTTGATCGTTTATCGCGCTGCCGCAGCCATCCTCAACGGGGCGAACCACGACGAGGCGGTTCAACTGGTGAAAAAATGGCGGCAACAGACCCGCATCCTGGTCAGCGTCAAAACCATGGAGTTCATGGTGCGGGGCGGTCGAGTCAGCCCACTGAAAGGCCGATTGGCAAGGGCCATGAACCTCAAACCCATCATCTCTCTGGACAAGGAAGGCCGATCCGTCCTGTATGACAAGGCGTTCAGCCAGAAAGGAAATATGCGCAAGGTGTTGCGCCTGATCAATCGTCAACTGGACCAGGGAGTTTTGTGGAACTACGCCATGCTCCACGCACGCAATCCGCTTGACACAGCGTGGTTCTCGCGGCAGATCGAGAGGGAAACCGGCAAGCCCCCGCTATACACCGTGGATATCTCCCCCGTTGTCGGGGCCAACGCCGGCAAAGGCGCCGTTGCCGTGGCTGTGATGACCGACGTCAGAACCTGAACCGCAATGGGATTTCGTTTCCCTCTCGGTTGATGAACATCAGTACCCGGTCACCCGGGCGTTTACCGGAAACCAGTTCCCGGAACTGTTGCACCGATTCCACATCGCTGCGGTTTACACCCAGGATCACGTCACCGGGACGCAATCCGTTTTCCGCCGCGGTACCTCCGCGCTCCACCTGGGTCACCACGATGCCCTTGTCGGTAGACAGATTGTGACGCCGGGCCAGGCTGGAGCTGTTGTTGATCACCACCATACCCAGGTCGACCACTTCCCCGGTTCCTTCATCGCTGTCCATGCGCACCTTCAGTGTATCCGGCGCTTCTCCGACAGTAAGCGGAATCTCCAACTTGTCTTTGCGCCTGACAACGGTCAGCGTGATTTTCGTTCCCGGACGGATTTCCGCCACCTGATTGCGAAAGCGGCCCATGGATTCAATGGGCTTGCCGTTCAATCCCACGATCACGTCATAGCGCTGCAGGCCGCTCTTCTGCGCCGGGGAATTCTCTTCCACGGTAAGCACGAGAATACCGCCTTGGGGAAGGTCGTAATCTTCCGCTTCGGCATCGGTGATTTCATTCATGCTGATCCCGAGGTAACCCCGCACCACGCGTCCGGATTTTTTCAGGTCAGCTAGCACCCGGCGGGCCATGTTGGACGGAATGGCAAACCCGATGCCGATATTGCCGCCACTGGGAGAGAGAATCACTGAAGCAATACCGATGGCTTTGCCCTCGAGATTGACCAGCGGTCCACCTGAATTCCCCCGGTTGATGGGGGCATCGGTCTGGATAAAGTCCTGGTAGTCGACGTCCAGACCTTCCAGCTCCCGGCCCTTGGCCGAAACGATCCCTGAAGTCACGCTCAAATCCTGTCCCAGGGGATTGCCGATGGCCAGCACCCACTCACCCACGGCCACGCTGGAAGAGTCACCAAACTCGATATGGGGCAGATTCTTGGCATCGATTTTCAGCAAAGCCAGGTCGGTCTTGGGATCTGTTCCGATTTTCTTGGCCGTATATTCTTTGCCTTTCAGATCAATGATTTTGATCTTGATGGCGTTTTTAACCACATGGTAGTTCGTAACGATATCCCCGTCTGCGGAGATGACGAACCCGGTACCCACGCCGGAGACACGCTGGCGCCGGCGGGGAGTATTGAAAAAACGATCAAAAAGATCGTC
Organism: Candidatus Aminicenantota bacterium; assembly: GCA_016926835.1. Lineage (GTDB taxonomy): Bacteria > Acidobacteriota > Aminicenantia > UBA2199 > UBA2199 > UBA876. The sequence goes on from JAFGNX010000023.1 coordinate 1,920, forward strand.
TCCGAACAGGGAAGGTTGCCGTTCCACAATGGCTTCCGACACCACTTTCACCACAGCCGGCTTGACCTTGCGGACCAGGGGAACAAAATTCAATGAGGGCTGTACTTCGATGGACTGCGCCTGAACGGCCTGGGGGGCAAGCGTGGCGGGATCATCACCGGACCGCTGCAGGAACCCAAACGTCAGGGCGAAGAAAAGCGCCCCCAATACAAAACTGACTCCGGCTATCCAGGTGATTCGCTTCATGTTTACCTCCTCTCAGACTTCAGAATGACGACTTGCAGGCTATATGAGGATTATAACGGCTACAGCGTTGCCGCGTCAATACGGCATGTAGCGCCCAACACGGCCCGGTTGCATAGACACGCAAGCCGACAGGAAGGTTTCAATTGCCTGAATCGCCCTGGTGTTCATCGCGCAGAAGATCGTTGACGGTTTTTACCGGAGTAAAAGTGGAAAGGGGGATTTCCACAAAAAAAGTCAGCCAATTGTGCATGGCCCCATTCCACAGCCCCGGCCATTCCAGGGCCTTCAATGGTCGTCCAAAGTGGGTTTTGCTGGAGACGAAATAGGTTTCCGGGTTGACGTAATTGTTTAAAAGATGGTTTTGTCCCTGGAAATTCCTCAGTCCGCACACCATGTCCACGGGATTGAAGTGAGTCGATTCGCGCACGACTTCAGCCTGACGGCAATCATTATGGTTGATCTGGGCGGACTCAACGATCTGGAGAGAGAGCAAACTCCTTTCATCCCGTACCCAGAACGGCCCGCCTCCGGGTTCACCCTGGTTCCTGACCATGCCGCAGACCCGGATGGGTCGGTCCAGATGACGAACTGTCCAGCCAAGACGTGCGTCTTCTTTCAGACCGGCGGGAACCGTCTGACCGAGAACTTCATTGATGTATTTTACGGCCGCGGACAACGCGCCGCTTTCCCGCGCGTGCAAGTCGAGCATCAACTGAAACACGCGCTGCTGTTGGCGCAGCAGAAAACCGCCCAACACCTTTTTCCAGAATATGGACACATCCGCATGCCGGGGCGGCACCACGTTGTCGATGTTCTTGATAAAGGCCAGATCCGTGTTCAACGAATCCAGATTGCGGATCAACGCGCCATGACCGCCGGGCCGCAACAACAGATTTCCCGATTCGTCACGGAACAGGCTGCCCTGCGGCGAGATGGCCAGAGTGTCGGTTGCCGGATGCTGTACACTGTAACTGACCTGGAATGACCGAACCAGGCCCTGGAATTGCGACAGGCCCTGATTCACCCGGTTACTGATCAGCTCACGATGCTCCGGAGCCACAGTGAAGTGCACCCGGCACATATCTTTGTTGCCGCGGCCGTAGGCAACGGCTTCCGCCAGGTGCTCCTCCAACGGGGTTAACTCCCGCCCCTGCTCACGATGAAATGGAATCAGCGCTTTGGGAAGATTGGCATACCCCATGTGCTCCGGTTCCAGCAGGGTCGACAGGATCCGCCGGTATTCGCCCTTTTTCAACGCCCGGCGCAACGAAGCCCCCTGCCGCCTCAATGCGGCGTCCAATTCGTCTTCAAAGGCAAATTTTCCCTCGCGCAAGCCGGAAAAAAAGTGATACAGGAACGCCGCGGGCCCCGATTCCGGTGGGCATTCTCCGGATAAAATCCCGCCTGCAACAGGATAGCGTCCGCTCAGGAACCCGGACGGAACCGCGAACATGCGCGTGGCCGCGCCGGAAGCGGGAACGAATTTTGTCACCTGGACCCTTTCCAGATGGTCTTCGTATACAGCGGCAAGACGATCCGCTTCGTGCGGGGAAAAACAGTGAATCCCGTCTTTGACCCGGGCGGGGCGATCCAGGTTGACAAAGGGCGTGCCCCGCTTCAGGAGTTCGACCTGGTGCCGGGCGTCATCCACAGAGATCCCGTGAGCAGCCAGAAATGAGCGGTCACGATTGCTGAACGTTTCCTGATTCACTTTGCCGCCGGTTGCCGTCAACCAGCTTCACTCACCAACCGGAAAGTCTCTTTGGCGATCATCAACTCTTCGTTTGTGGGAACCACCAGGGTCCGAACCCGGGCGGATGGAGCGGAAATTTCGCGCAACTTTCCTTTGAAGTCGTTCTTTTCGCTGTCTATGGATATCCCCAGGAAATCCATATCTCTGCAGATCATCTCCCTGAGAATGGGGGAATTCTCACCCACGCCGGCGGTAAATACCAGCACATCGAGTCCGCCCAGCACTGCGGCGTAGGCGCCGATGTACTTGCGGGCGGCATAGGCAAACACCTCCAGGGCCAGGCGGGCCCGGGGATGTCCCTCGGCAGCCAGGTCTTCGACTTCACGCATATCCGGGGAGACACCCGATATGCCCAGCATGCCGCTTTCCTTGTATAACAGCCGCTGCACATCCGCCGCGGAAAATCCCTCCTGCTCCTGGAGGTAGAGTAGAATGGCGGGATCCACATCTCCAGCCCGCGTACCCATGGGCATACCGCACATGGTGCCGAATCCCAGGCTCGTGTCCACCGAATTTCCGCGGTCAATGGCGGTAATCGAGCAACCGTTGCCCAGATGCAGGGTGATCATGCGCAGATCTTTCAACTGCTGATTCAGGAATTCCGCCGCGCGCTGTGCCACGTACTGGTGAGACGTGCCGTGAAAACCGAAACGCCGAATGCGTTTCTCTTCATAATAGGAATAGGGAAGGGCGTACACAAATGCCCGTTCGGGCAGCGTCTGATGGAATGCCGTATCAAAGACACCCACCATGGGTACATTCGGCAACTCGGCCCTGGCGGCCTGGATCCCCAGTAGGTTGGGTGGGTTGTGCAGAGGAGCCAGTTCGATGTTTTTTTCCACGCTGCGGATTACATCATCGTTGATGATTACGGAGTCGGAAAAATCTTCACCGCCATGCACGATGCGGTGTCCCACCGCTTCGATTTGACTCATATCCCGGATCACACCGCTTTGTGGTGCCACCAGGGTTTCCTTGATCAGGTGGATCCCGGTTTGATAATCGAGGATGGGGCGCCTTTGCTTGATTTTTTCTTTGGGTGGGGCCTGGTAGGAAAAAATGGCGTCATCGAATCCCACCCGTTCAATCAATCCTTTGGCCATCACGGTTTCGCGTTCCACATCGATCAATTGGAATTTTATCGAGGAACTACCGGAATTCAACACCAGTACTTTCATTTATGCCTCCTGCGGGCCGGTACCGGTTGGCCTCCGGACCGTGAAAAAGGGGAAACGTTAAACCGGATTATACCAGATGAAAGCCCCAATGCAACAACCGGCCCCATGCGGCCATATCCGCCATTGCAGCAGATCACTGTGAGAAATGCCAGCCTGCATTTTGAGCAGGGATTGTCGCGAAATGGCGTAGATGGCTGTAGTGACAAGGCATGCGACAGGCATTATTCGAAGGCATAGCAGCGCTATGGCTGAGAAAAATGACCGAGTATAACGCCGTCAATGCGGCCATATCCGCCATTGCAGCAGATCACTGTGAGAAATGCAGGCTGGTTGACAGGGGCGGGGTTTGCCCTGATAATGGTTCTTTAGCGAGGTTATGCGATGCTGGAAAACGAACTGCGAATCGCCCGGCAAGCCGTCACCCTGGCCATTGAGATCACGCGCCGGGTTCAGGCGGACATGACCGGGGCCGACACCATCACCAAAGCGGACCGCAGTCCGGTAACCGTGGCGGATTTCGCATCCCAGGCCGTGATCTGTTCCGTGCTGAACCGCAATTTTCCCCTGATCCCCATTGTCGCCGAAGAAAGCGCGTCGGCACTGCGCCGCCCGGAAAACCGCTTCGCGAGAGATCGAGTGGCCTTCTACCTGAAATCCTCAAGCGGGTCTTCGGCATGGGACGGCGATGACCTGTTCGATTCGATCGATCTGGGAAGCCGCTCACCCGCAGACTGTTTCTGGACACTCGATCCCATTGATGGAACCAAAGGCTTTCTGCGCAAAGAGCAGTACGCCATTGCGCTGGCACTGGTGAATCGGGGCCGGGTGGAAGCCGGTGTTCTGGGGTGCCCGAACCTGGATCACCCCGGATCTGCTTCACCCGGCGGATGCCTGATCAGTGCGGTGCGCGGACAGGGGGCCTGGATGGAGACTGCGAATGGAGAGTCTCGTGACACCTGCCGGGTCTCCCTTGAACAGGATCCGGTCCGGATGCGTTTCGTGGAAAGTTACGTTTCCTCACATAGCCACGCGGACATGCAACTTGCCGTGGCCCGGGGCCTGGGAATTAACGGCAGCCCCGTGCGCATGGACAGTCAGGTCAAGTACGCCGTGATCGCTTCGGGCAAGGCGGAGATCTACCTGCGTATTCCCCATCCGGACACTCCCGATTACAAGGAAAAAATCTGGGATCACGCGGCGGGAAGCCTGATTGTGACGGAGGCGGGCGGTAGGGTGACCGACATTGAGGGCCGCGAACTGGATTTCAGCAAAGGCAAGACTTTGAGCCGGAACCGCGGGATTCTGGCCGCAACCCCACAAGTGCATTCCCGGGTAATCCGGACCATCGCCCAACTTGAAGAACGCGCCCGAAGCTGAGATTATTCAGAAATCCCGAAATCCTTTTTGGTGAAAATGGCGGCAAATGGATAACCCGCCGCAGTAATGGATTCCCGGGCTCCTTCCTCGCGATCGATCAGCGCCATGACCACCGCCACTTTCGCCCCGGCATTCTTTACCAGTTCTGCGCCCCTGAGGATGGAACCACCGGATGTAACCACGTCATCGAAAACGGCCACCCTTCCACCCCTGGGAAAGTTGCCCTCAATGGCCTTGCCGGTCCCGTGGGCTTTTGCCTCTTTGCGAATAATGAAAGCCGGCATTGGCGTGGATTCCAGGCGACTGACAACCGCAATGGCGGCCACAATCGGATCCGCACCGATGGCATAACCACCAACCGCGTCAACGGAATACTCCTGCAGCATCTCCAGGAACAGCTTTGCCGCCAGGTAGGCACCGTCCGGATCCAGGGTAGTCATGCGGGCATCCACGTAAAAGCGGCTCCGGCGTCCGGAGGCCAGCGTAAACTCACGCCCGGTGATCACCGATTTGCTTTCAAGAATCCGCTTGAGCTGTTCCCTCATGAGAGTTTCCCCCGGAAATCCGGAGGCATCAGTTTTACCAGATATGGCGCTGTTTCCCGGGCGACCTGCTTGAGGCGCTCCAGGTCCATGGGGGTAAAGTCGGGGCCCGCATCGGCATAAGAGGGTGCCCGGCGCGACAATTGAATCACGCCGATACGTTCACTGCCTTCGCCCAGTAACACGCCCAGCAATTTGCAGATGGGGTGTATGGTTTTTCCGGGGGCTTTTACCGTCTCAAAAATGGACAGGTGTTTCTGCTGCATGAAGTTGTTTTCAATCACCGGGCGTCCCATGCGGAAAATCTGGGCCACTACCGCATCAGCGGATGTTACCGGAATAATACCCGCATCCACCAGATAGGGAGGATATGCAAAAGACAGGAAAGTCTTTTCCGCGTTGCCCAGGAAAACCGCCACTTCCGTATCTTCCAGCGAGAATATGCGCATGAGCGCTGCGGCCAGGGAAGCGATGGCCTGAGAGAATCGCTCCGGCGAATCCGGCTGGGCGATCATGTTGCCCAATTCAATTTTCAGCGCTTCCAATTCCTGCATAATGGCTCCTGTGTCACCGGTTCCAGATCCGGTTTCAAACCCGATACGTATACCATACCTTTCCCCGCACAAAAATGCAACCAGGGAGGGCGATTTCACAAGTGCTGTGATGAAAAGCAGGCGCTTCCCAGTTGAATGAATGGTTAACGGCTGATGGCGATTGGCGAGGGGCAAGAGGCGAGTGGGGAGAACTACTTCTTTCCCACCGTCAACTTTCTCAACTCCCTCAACTTCCCTTTTCCCGGCATCTTCCTGCCACCTGTCACCTGTCACCTTCTTCTCAAGTTGTCATTACCGGGAGAATGTGCTAAAAATGGCTATGGCCAAAACACTACTGTCGGTCATTGTGCCCGTATTCAACGAAGAGGAAAACATCCGCTTGTTGTACCAGGAAATTCTGGCCGCATCGGAGCCCCTGGACATCGAACTGGAGATGATCTTTGTCGATGACGGCAGCACGGACGCATCCCTGGAGATCCTGCTCCAACTTCGTGAACTCGACCCGCGGGTACAAGTCATCCAGTTTCGCAAGAACTTCGGCCAGAGTTCCGCCATTTCCGCGGGTTTCGAATTTTGTCACGGAGACCTGGTCATTACCATGGACGGGGACCTGCAAAACGACCCGGCTGATATTCCCCGCGTTCTGGATAAACTCACGGAGGGATACGATATCGTAAACGGGTGGCGCAAAAAGCGCCGCGACAAATTTCTGACCCGCTTGCTGCCCTCTTTTTTCGGCAACAAGCTGATTTCTTTTATCACCAAGGTCAAACTGCACGATTACGGCTGCACCCTGCGGGGATTCCGCCGGGAAGTGGTGAAAAACTTGACATTGTACGGTGAAATGCATCGCTATATCCCGGCCATCGCATCCCGAATGGGCATCCGCTCCACCGAGATTCCAGTCAACCACCGGGAACGCAAGTACGGAAAGTCCAAGTACGGATTGGGCCGAACCTTCCGCGTGATACTGGACCTGATCACCATCAAGTACCTTTTGTCTTATGCCCATCGCCCCTTGCAGATTTTCGGCGGCATCGGCCTCTTGATGCTCCTGGGCGGATTTTTGTCCGGAGTGTATTTAACAGTGATCAAATACGCCTATCGCCAGCCCATAGCCGGACGGCCGTTGCTCTTTTTTACGATTCTCTTGATCTTCCTGGGATTTCAGGTGATCACCCTGGGATTGATCGCCGAGATGCTGACCAAGATCTATCACGAAGGGTTAAAGAAAACCACCTATTCAATCCGCGCCATCAATGGGATCGATTATCATGAAAATCCTGATGATCGCCCCTGAACCCTTTTTTGAACCCCGGGGCACACCGTTCTCCGAGTATTTTCGCATTCGTGCCCTTACGGATTTGGGACACACAGTCGACCTGGTCACCTACCCCATCGGCGCGGACAAAAAAGTTCCGGGACTCAGAATTTTCCGTTCATTGCGGCCCTTCTGGATCCGCCAGGTCAAGACCGGCCCCTCCGCCAACAAGCTGGTATTGGACTTTTTCCTGTTTTTCTCCTCCCTGAAACGACTGTTGCTGAAGCGTTACGACATGATACACACCCACGAAGAAGCCTCCCTTTTCGGTACCCTGCTCGGGGCCGTCTTCCGCATTCCCCACCTGTACGACATGCACTCCTCCCTGGTTCAGCAGATGGATAATTTCCAGTTTACCCGCTCACTCCTGGTACGGCGCCTGTTTGCCATCAATGAGGGCTGGGCGTTGACGCGGGCGCGGTCGGTTATCGTTATCTGCCGGTCGCTGTATGAACACGCCGCAACCATAACCGCCAAAGACAAGTTAACTCTTATCGAAAACTTCATGGATGAGTCTCCAGAGGAACTGGACCCGGATATGCTGGCCCGGATCCGTGCGGAACTTCCCCGCAAGCGACGCATCGTGACCTACACCGGCACCCTGGAACACTACCAGGGCATTCCCCTGCTGCTGGACAGCCTGGCTTACCTGGACGCGCGCTTTCATCTCGTGCTGGTCGGAGGCAAGCCTTCTCAGATCAACAAACTGCGCCACGACGCCCGGGAACGCGGTCTGGAAAAGCGAATCTGTTTTGCCGGCCTCCGCCCTTACGAGGAAATTCCTTATTTCCTCCACCTGTCCCACGTTCTGGTATCGCCCCGCTCCCATGGAACCAACATTCCGCTCAAGATCTATGCCTATCTGAAAAGCGGTGTTCCCGTGGTTGCCACCAACCTGTACACACATACCCAAACCCTGACCCCGGAAATCGCCGTACTCGTGGAACCGCGCGCGGACGCATTGGCAAAAGGCATTGAACGTGCCGACAGCGAAGAAGGCCGCGCCATCGCCGATGCCGCGGTCCAATTCTCTGAGCGGCATTATTCCCCCGAACGCTACCACGAACTGGTCGCCCAAGCCCTGCGACCGATCATGAATTCACGACGGGATTGAGCTTTCACCGTTACGGGGCTATAATCAGGTCAACCCAAGCGGCGGTCACCATGCAAGGAGCAGTAAATGATTGAACGCTATACGGTCGACGCGATACGAAAAATCTGGGACCGGCAGAACCTTTTCCGGCGCTGGTTGGACGTGGAACTGGCCATTACCGAAGTCTGGCATCAGATGGGAAAGGTACCCGATAAAAGCATGGAGCATATCCGCCGGACTGCCGCTTTTGACGTAGACCGCATCGATGAGATCGAGAAAGAGGTAAAGCACGATGTCATCGCCTTCCTGACCTCGGTAGAAGAGTACGTGGGTCCGGATTCTGCTTATATCCACAAGGGTATCACGTCGTATGATATCGTGGACACCGCCCTTTCCCTTCTGATTTTGGAGTCGCTTGAACTGGTTCTGGCGCAATCCCGCCGGCTCCATCGCGCCCTGCTTGCCCGCGCTCGTGAATGCAAGGACCTGATGGGCATCGGGCGCACCCATGGGATCCACGCCGAGCCGATCTCTTACGGGGTGAAGTTCTTGCTCTGGTATGAAGAGATGGGACGCAACATTCAGCGGCTGGAAAAAGCCAGAGAAACCATGTCCGTGGGCAAGATCTCAGGCTCAGTCGGGACTTACATCCATTTCCCCCCCGAAGGAGAGGAACAGGCGTTGCGGAAACTGGGACTCACCCCCTGCCGCGTGTCCTCGCAGATCATTCAACGGGATCGTCACGCGGAAGTGCTTTACGTACTGGCCGGGCTGGGCACCGCTGTTGAAAAAATAGCCCTGGAGATCCGGCACCTGCAGCGAACTGAAGTGCTGGAAATGGAGGAGCCTTTTACCCGCGGCCAGAAGGGATCATCTTCGATGCCGCACAAGCGCAATCCCGTGCGTTGCGAACGCATCTCCGGACTGGCCCGCCTGCTGCGCGGCCATGTGGGCGTGGCCCTGGAAAACAACCTGTTGTGGCATGAAAGAGATATCTCCCACTCTTCCGCCGAGCGGGTGATTTTCCCGGATGCGTTTCATGCCGCCTGCTTCATACTGGATGAAATTCACGATATCATCACCCATCTGGTCATCTATCCTGAAAACATCCGCCGCAACCGGAAACTCACACGGGAGGTTTATTTCTCACAATCGGTCCTGACCATACTGCTGGACCGGGGCCTGTCCCGTCAGAAGGCCTATGAACTGGTCCAGGCCAATGCCATGAAATCCTGGACGCAACAACTCGGGTTCCGGGATCTGATTCTGAATGACCCCGAAATCCTGAAGATATGCCCCAGACAGGATCTGGAAAGGGCATTTTCCCCCGAGCCCCTGGAAGCCGGGATCCAGGCCATTTTTGACCGCTTCAGAAATGATTCTCCTTGACAGCCGGCGGCCGCTTCGTTTTACCCTAAGGCGATTGTCCCTGCTTGACGCTCCGGCAGATGCCATAGTCAATGCCGCCAACTCCGAGCTGCGGCACGGTGGCGGTGTGGCCGGCCTGATCAGCCGGGCCGGCGGCCCGGAAATCCAGGCCGAGAGCCTGCACAAAGCCCCGGTCGCTACCGGCAAGGCGATCCATACGGGTGCTGGGGAACTGCCTTTCAAGTGGATCATCCACGCGGTAGGGCCGGTCTGGCAGGGTGGCGGCGCGGGCGAAAAGGAGTTGCTGTTTCAAGCTGTTTCCGCTGCATTGCGCGAATGCGAGAACCTCGGCGTTCGCACCGTGGCCATGCCGGCCATTTCCACGGGTATCTTTGCGTACCCCCTGGATTCGGCGCTGGAAACCATTTTCGATGCAATTCTCGCTTTTGAACCCCGCGCGGTTTGCCTGCGGGAAGTCATGCTCTGCGAAGTGGATGCGATAAAAGCAGCCGACATGCAGTCGATCCTGGCTCCCCGGATCAACTGAAATCCCTGACCCCGGGAATATGATACAATAACCACAATGACTGAAACTTTTCGCGTATTCGTTTCCAAACGGCCCGGATTCGACACCGTCGCGGAAAAACTCCTGCAGGACCTGCGCAACCACTTGAACATTCACGCGTTGTCAAAACTGCGGGTGTTCAACCGCTACGAGATCCGGGGAATCGCCCGCTCTGACCTCGAGGTCGCCATTCCGATTATCCTGTCGGAACCGCCACTGGATGACGTATTTCCGGATGAGATCCCGGTAATGGGACATGATCGCCTCCTGGGGGTGGAATACCTGCCGGGACAATACGATCAGCGGGCCGACAGCACGGCCCAATGTTTCCAGATCCTCATGCGCGCGGAACGGCCCGAGGTGGCCACAGCCCGATTTTACCGCTTCTCCGGCATGATCAGCGACAACGAATTCCAGCGCATTCGCGACTACATGATCAATCCCGTAGATTCGCGGGAAGCACAACCGTATGTGTCCGGCCTGGACTCCACCCTGCCGCCGCCGCAGCGGGATGTCCCGGTATTAACGGAACTCCTTTCACTGAAAGACACGGCCGCGGGTGACTGGATCCGCGACATGGGACTTTCCTTGGGCGTTGCGGACCTGCTGTTGATCCGCGATCATTTCCTCGGTATCGGCCGAGCACCGACCGTAACCGAGTTGCGCATGTTGGACACCTATTGGTCCGACCATTGCCGCCATACCACATTTCATACCATTCTGGACTCGGTTGAAATCGACCCGGGGCCATACTCCGAAGTATTGCTGGGCGCCTACAACCGCTTTATGAGTGATTTCGCCCTCACCCGGCCGGAGAGGCGTCGTCCCACCCTCATGGACCTGGCCACCTTGAGCATGCGGATCATGAAAAAAGAGGGACGCCTGAATGACATGGAAGTCTCGGGTGAAGTCAATGCCTGCAGCATTATCCGCTCCGTACGCGAAAACAGTACCAAGCGGGAGTGGTTGATTCTGTTCAAAAACGAGACCCATAATCATCCGACCGAGATCGAGCCATTCGGCGGCGCCGCCACCTGCCTTGGCGGCGC
>JAFGNX010000174.1 GCA_016926835.1 Candidatus Aminicenantota bacterium
AACCATGAAGATTCCTACAAGATCGACTCTTCCGTGTGGACGAAATTGATGACCCAGAACGTCCCTGACGGCTGCTGGTACGGCTGCACCATGTCCTGCGCCCATGCCGTGGATGACTTCGTACCCCGGACCGGACCTTACAAGGGAGAGAAGGTGATCGTGGATGGTCCCGAGTACGAGACCGCCGCGGGTTGCGGCGCCAACCCGGCCATCTTTGATCCCCATGCCATCCTCGAAATCAATTTCTACTGCGACACTTACGGCATCGACACCATCTCTTTCGGAACACTCACGGCTTTTGTCATGGAGTGCTACGAGATCGGCGTGCTGAATAAAGAGCGGACCGGCGGCCTGGAACTGGAGTGGGGCAACTGGGAGGCCACCCTGGAGATGCTTCACCAGATGGCCCGGGGCGAGGGTTTCGGCGTCATCGCGGGCAGGGGCATCCGTTACATGAAAAAGCACTTCGTGGAAAAGTACGGAGCGGATCCCGAATTCCTCAACGATATCGGATTCGAAGGCAAGGGCCTGGAGCAGTCTCAGTATCAATCCAAGGAGTCCCTTGCCCAGCAGGGCGGCTACTACATGACCAACAAGGGCCCGCAGCATGACGAGGCCTGGCTGATTTTCATGGACATGGTCAACAACCAGATTCCCACCTTCGAGGACAAGGCCGAAGCTCTGCACTATTTTCCCATGTTCCGGACCTGGTTCGGGTTACAGGGATTGTGCAAGCTGCCCTGGAACGACGTGGAACCGGCAAACAACGCCGAGACCGATGAGCCGGCCAAGGTGCCCGAACATGTCCAGAACTACGTGGACCTGTACAACGCCGTGACGGGAAGTTCCATCGACAAAAAAGAGATGATCCGCCAGTCGGAACGGGTATACAATTTCCAGCGAATTTTCAACCTGCGTATGGGACACGGCCGGCGGGCGGACGATTATCCGCCCTACCGGGCCATGGGACCCCTGACAGTGGAGGAATACGAGTCGCGCAGCGAGCGCTACGACAAACAGTTGCGCGAACTGATCCAGGTGGATCCCGAGGGCAAGAGCGTTGAAGAGAAACTGGCCCTTCACCGGCGCTGGCGCGAAGACCGTTATGAACAACTGCTGGACGCGGTGTACAAGCGCCGCGGCTGGACCCCGGACGGTGTGCCCCGCATCGAACACCTGAGAGCGATCGGCATGGACCTGCCGGAACTGATCGCGGTAGTCAAGGATCACCAGTAAGCAAAGGGCAAAAAATCAGGTTCCCGGTTCAATGCCGGTCGTTAAGTAGGCTTTTTTGAGAGCCGGTCCGCTATTCCTGTTGCACCTCGGTGGTATCCGGGTCCTGGACGGGTTGCAGTTGCTTTTCTTTTTCCGCCCGGCTCCTGCAGAAGCTGCACAACTCGGTGATGTTCTTGAGTTCCCGCGCCTGGGCCACCGTGCCCTCAAAGATCTGGTCCGTCACCTTGCGGTTGATGGCGTGGCAATCGGAATAGATGTGGTACTTGGTGCCGGACTTGGTCCAGTAAACGAAGTTGCGGCCGCCCGTCAGAGACTCCACTTCAGCCGTCTGCGCGGCGTACTCTTCCTGGGAGGGCGGATTAAAGTCCGCCCCGGTGATTCCGGCGATAATCAGGGCGATAACCGCAATGGTTCCCACCAGGCCTTTTTGCTTGCCGCTCAGGTCCTTGTTGGTAAAAATCAGGATAACCAGGGGCAGGAAAGCGATGATGGCGATGATGACGCCCAGCTGGTTCTGCACAAAAAACCTGAATTTGTCTTTTTCCGATGCCGGATCCAGGCGGTTGGCTTTTTTCCACAGCAACGAACCGATCACGACAAACACCAGGTCCACGGCGATCAGCACGATCAGCCAGGTGGTGTTGATGGGCGGTTTCAGGAGCAGGTAGATGGCGCCTGCTTCGCAGGCAATGGCCACGATCCAGGAAAGAATCGCGAGCAGGCGTTTTGTGCCCGCGCGTTTTTTGGCTTCGGGGGTGGGTGTAAACGCCCGGCCTTTACTGACTTCGCTCCCGGATGGTTCCGGGCTTTCCACACGAACGACTTTCTTTTTGGTTCCTTTGTCCGGCATGTGATGACCTCCGACTGGTGATATTATAGCGCAATAAAAATAAAGTTGGAAAGTGAAAAACCGGCATGGGGCCATAGGCAAGTGGCCAGGGGGACAGGAGGCAGGACACAAAATTCAGTCGAAAGTCTAATGTCGAAAGTTTAAAGCCGAAAGCAGCCCATGCATTTTTCTACTTTCTACGTTCTACCTTCTACAAGGACAGACAGGAGGCAGAAGACAGGAAACCTGGTCGGAAAGTGACGGAATGCTTTGGGTTTCTTTTTCTGAGTTGATAGTTTTGTTTGTTTCTGAGATTATATCCGGCAGAGGTATAATCAGATGACTCTTCACCGCAAACCAATTGCTCTTTTTGGTTTCTTTCTGGTTTTATCAGCGCTGTTTTTCGTTTCCCCAACCAATGCCGGGGATGTGCCTGAGTTGAAAAAACTGGTTCATGGCTTGCAGTGGAGTCCGGGACGCAACAGTCCCGATTTGAAGCCACCCCTGGTCAAAAAGACCGCCGTGCCCCCCATCCGCGCCAAAGGGGTCAAAACCTTCGGTGTGGCTTATGAAATCACTATGGAGGCGCAAGCGCCACGGTATCCCCTGTTGATCTCTTTCCCGTTGCCCGCGGCCGCGATGGCGGATGCCGATCGCATCGTTTTTATTAAGTTGTCCGGCGGCAAAGAAGAACTGCTGTTTCCTTCTGCAATTGACAAGGAAAGCGCGCGCGCCACGCTGCTTTTGCGCTCCTTTTCCACCATTGTTGTCGGTACCATGGAAAGCAGATACCAG
>JAFGNX010000175.1 GCA_016926835.1 Candidatus Aminicenantota bacterium
CCGGAGTGGCGGAATTGGCAGACGCACCAGACTCAAAATCTGACGAGGAACAGCCCTCGTGAGGGTTCGAGTCCCTCCTCCGGCAAGCTTCCCCCTTTCCTGAATCCGTCCTTGATTTTTCAGCGACGATGCGGTATCCTTACGCCTTTGGTTTCCATCAACCTGACCTGCAGGAGAATGCGTTTGTCCGACAGCCGAACCACCGTATCCCATGACGGCGTGGTGGTAGACACCGGCAACGGCCGTGTGCGGGTTCGGATCACCAGCCACTCGGCGTGCGCGGCCTGTCATGCCCGTTCCATGTGCCCGGGTGCGGACACCAAGGAAAAGATCATCGATGCTGAAACCGGCGAATCACTGCACACTGGAGACGCCGTAACCGTGATCATGCGGGAGCGGGCCGGCTGGCTGGCTGTGGCCGTGGCTTTTCTGGGGCCCTTTGTTTTGTTGTTGCTGGTACTGCTGGCGGTCCACGCCTTGACCGCGGACCCGGTAATCGCCGGTCTGGCGGCCCTGGCCTCGATGGTGCCCTATTTTCTGGTGGTGTATGCCTTGCGGGCGTGGCTGGCCCGGCATATCCGCTTTTCTGCTGTATCCAGATTAAAATCATGATACGAGGTGAATGGTGAATCCCGTAATTGTGTATTCCGTAGTGGTTCTGGGACTTGTAGCCGCCGGTGCCGCCGTAATCCTGTTTGTGGTGGCCAAAAAATTCAAAGTGGATGAAGACCCGCGCATTGATGAAGTGACCGAGATGCTGCCTGGAGCCAATTGTGGGGGTTGTGGTTATCCCGGCTGTCGCGGCCTGGCGGAAGCCCTGGTTCGCGCCACAGACAAGGGTGATCTCGGCGGTTTGATGTGTCCGCCCGGTGGAAATGAAACCATGGCGCGGATTGGTGAATATCTCGGCGTGGCCGTGGAAGAAGCGGGGCCCACCGTGGCCGTGGTTCGTTGTGGCGGCAGCCGCGCCAAAGCCCCGGCCAAGCTGGAATACGACGGACCCGAACGTTGTTCGATCGCCCATTCCCTGTTCGCTGGAGAAAGCGGTTGCGCCTACGGATGCCTGGGTCTGGGGGATTGCGTGACTGCCTGTGATTTTGACGCCATCCATATGAACCGGGAAACAGGCCTGCCGGAAGTGGACGAGGAAAAATGTGTCAGTTGCGGAGCCTGCGTAACGGCCTGTCCCCGCAACCTGATCGAGATCCGTCCCCTGGGCAGGAATGGCCGCCGCGTTTGGGTGGCCTGTATGAACCGTGAGCCCGGGGGAGTGGCCAGGAAAGCCTGCAAAGCGGCCTGCATCGGTTGCGGCCTGTGCGTGAAGGCATGTCCGGAAAAGATCCAGGCCATTACGCTTGAAAACAACCTGGCCTATATCGACCCCGCCAAATGCATTGCCTGCGGATTGTGTATTCCTGTTTGTCCCACCGGTGCCATCCAGGCGACTTTTGAACCCGTGAAACCCAAACCCAAAGCGGCCGCCGCAGCCACGGCGCCCAGCGGCTCATGAGGACGGTGCAGAAATGAGACTGAGAACTTTTCCCAAAGGCGGCGTTCATCCGTCTGAAAACAAGATATCCGCCGGAGAAACCATTCAGGTACTTCCCATTCCTTCCCGGGTTCAGCTTCATCTGGGTCAGCACCTGGGAGCTCCCGCGGTCCCGGTCGTTTCCAAAGGAGACCGCGTGCGCGTGGGTAGCCGAATTGCCGAAGGCAAGTCTTTTATCTCCGCCCATCTTCACTCTTCGGTTTCCGGAACTGTAGCAAAGATCGACGACGTGATCGATGCTTCAGGCTATCGCCGCCCTGCGGTGGTGATCGACGTGGACGGCGATGAGTGGGAGGCGGACATTGATCGTTCTCCTGAATTGATACGTGAAATAAAGGTTGACGCGGAAACCATTGTGGAACGCATCAAGGCTGCGGGCGTGGTGGGATTGGGCGGGGCGTGCTTCCCCACCCACGTCAAGTACATCTTTCCCGAAGGCAAGAGAGCCGATACGGTAATTATCAATGCGGTTGAGTGCGAACCCTACCTGACCTCCGACCATCGCCTCATGCTGGAACGGGCGGATGAAATCCTTGTCGGCGTTCAGATCCTGATGCGAGCCGCCCGGGTGGAAAGCGCCATAATCGGTATCGAGGCAAACAAACCCGACGCCATTGAAATCATGTCCCGCAAAGCCCGTTCACTGCCTGGAATTGAGGTGATTCCTCTGAAAGTCCAATACCCTCAGGGCGCTGAAAAGCAGTTGATCAAGGCGTTGCTGAATCGTGAGGTCCCCAGTGGCCGCCTGCCCTTGGACGTGGGCTGCGTGGTCAACAACGTGGGAACCGCCCTGGCCGTATACGAGGCGGTGCAGAAAAACAAGCCCCTGGTGGAGCGGGTTGTCACATTTACCGGCCGACACCTGCCGGCTACCGGAAACTTTCTGGTGCGGCTCGGGGTTCCGGCCGCAGATATGGCCGCCCACCTGGGAATCGAGTTGGACGAGGAAACGGCCAAGGTGATCAGTGGCGGTCCCATGATGGGCAAAGCAATTGCCGGACTGGATGTTCCCGTTACCAAAGGCACATCGGGGATTGTGCTCTTGTCGGAATCGCATGCCCGGCGTCACCAGGTGCAGAACTGCATCCGTTGCAGCCGTTGTATAACGGTATGCCCGATGGGTCTTGAGCCCTGGTTACTGGAAAAAATGGCCCAGCTGGACCGTTTCGAGGAATGCGAATCCGCCGGCGCGGCCGACTGTATTGAGTGCGGCTCCTGCAGCTATACTTGTCCTTCATCGCGTCCCCTGCTGGATTTCATCCGTTACGGCAAAGTCAATGTCATGCGCATCCGCGCCGCAAGGAGGCAAAAATGAGCCGCAACCTGGTGCTTTCCCTCTCTCCCCACGATAAGGGCGGCGAGAACGTGCAGAAGATCATGTGGGGGGTGGTGATCGCCCTGTCTCCCGCCCTGCTGGCTTCTTTTTACTACTTTGGCTGGAACGCCATGCGGGTTGTGTTACTGGGCATGGTGTTCTGCATGGGTACGGAGTATCTTGTCCAGACCTTTATGATAAAGCAGAAATCCACTTTTATGGACGGTTCCGCCGCGGTAACAGGTTTGCTGTTGTCGTTCAACGTGCCGGCGTCGATCCCCTGGTGGCAACTGCTGGTGGGTTCTGTTGTGGCCATCGGCATCGCAAAAATGGCTTTCGGCGGCCTGGGCAAGAATCCATTCAACCCGGCCCTGGTGGGACGCGCGTTCATGTTGGCTTCATTTCCCGTGCACATGACTTCCTGGCCCAAACCCCTTGAGAACGCCTGGTCCTTCGGAGTGGATGCGGTCACCGCCGCCACTCCCCTGGGCAAATTGTCTGAGGGAGGGGTCGCGGCTCTACCCGAACTGGGTTCGCTGGATCTGTACAAAGACCTCCTGCTGGGCAGGGTGGGAGGGTGTATCGGCGAGACCGCCGCCATCGCCATCCTGATCGGTGGCGTCTACATGTTGTTTCGCGGAATCATTACCTGGCATATTCCCCTGATCTATCTGGCTTCGCTGGCCGCCACTACGGGAATTTTCTGGATGCTGGATCCGGGCAAGTACGCGGATCCGCTGTTCCATGTATTGGCGGGTGGCGCCATGCTGGGGGCCTGGTTTATGGCCACGGACATGGTTACCAGCCCCATGACTTCGGGAGGCCAAGTGATCTTCGCCCTGGGCGGGGGGGTGATTTGCGGCCTGATCCGTCTTTTCGGCGCGTATCCGGAAGGATGCTCTTACTCCATTCTGATCATGAACGCCTTTGTTCCCCTGATTGACCGCGCCTTTCCGCCGCGGCGGTTCGGTAGAGAGGTGAAACATGGCTGAACGCAAAAAACTTCCATCCACATTTTTCAACATGGTGGTCGTATTGACTCTTGTGTGTGTGGTTTCCGCCCTGGCACTCGGATTCACCTACTCCCGGACCAAGGATGCCATAGCTCAGGGCAAAATCAACAAGATTCTCGATGCACTGAAAATCGTGTTGCCCGAGTTTGACAACAATCCGTATCAAGAGAAGTATACGCTTGAAACCGCCCCGGGGCTGATATTCTACCCGGCATTGCGTGACGGCAAGCGTGTGGGTACGGCGGTGCAAACTTTTTCCAGCCAAGGCTTCGGCTCGGAAGACATTCGTTTGATGGTGGGTTTTGACGTATCCGGACGCATCATTTCCGTTTCCGTACTGGGGCAGGCGGAGACGCCGGGCCTGGGCACGAAAATGGAGGAACCCTCTTTTCGCGAACAGTTCAGGGACAAGGACCCTGCCAGTTTCAAGTTATCCGTGAAAAAAGATGGGGGTGACGTGGACGCAATCACGGCGGCCACCATCAGTTCGCGGGCGTTCTGTGACGGTGTAGACAAAGCCTACACCGCGCTGCAGCAGGAGACAGAAAGATGAAATTGTGGAGAGAATTTTCCAAGGGCTTTTTCAAAGAGAATGCCGTGTTCGTCCTCCTGCTGGGGATGTGTCCCACCCTGGCGGTTACAGGCTCGGCGATCAATGGTCTGGGAATGGGACTGGCCACTACAGCGGTGCTGGTGGGTTCCAACCTGGTCATCTCCCTGCTCAAACGCTGGATTCCCGATAAAGTACGTATTCCCGTGTTTATCGTGGTCATTGCCAGTTTCGTTACCATTATCGATCTGAGCATGGCCGCTTATCTTCCCGATCTGCACAAGGCTTTGGGTATCTTTATTCCCTTGATCGTCGTCAACTGTATCATACTCGGCCGTGCCGAAGCTTTCGCCTCCAAACGGGGTGTAGTCGAATCCCTGATCGACGGTCTGGGCATGGGCCTGGGATTTGCCTTTGCCCTTACCCTGCTGGGATCGGTACGCGAGATCCTGGGCGCGGGATCGATATTCGGCTGGTCATTTCTGCCCGAAGGCTCCACCACTATCCTGCTCTTTATCCTGTCTCCCGGGGCCTTTATCACCCTGGGATTTCTGATCGCGCTGATCAATGTGATGCGGCGCCGTTTTGCCTGAGGAGGTAAGCCATGAGCATATTTCTGATCATAGTCGGTGCGATTTTCGTCAACAACGTCGTGCTCATGCAGTTTCTGGGCATCTGCCCCTTTCTGGGAGTGAGCACCAAAGTAAAAACCGCCACGGGCATGAGCGCCGCGGTCCTGTTTGTGATGACGTTGGCCACCCTGATCACTTTTCTGATTCAGAAACTCCTGCTCATCCCCCTGAACATCGAGTTCATGCAGACCGTGAGTTTTATTCTGGTTATCGCCTCTCTGGTGCAGATGGTGGAGTTAATCCTGAAAAAGGTAAGCCCCCCGCTCTATCAGGCCCTGGGAGTCTTCCTGCCCCTGATCACCACCAACTGCGCCATACTGGGTGTGGCCGTGCTTGTGAGTCGTTCCACCTTTAACCTGGTGGAAGCCGTGGTGTTTTCGATGGCAACGGCCATCGGTTTCGGGCTTGCGCTGGTTCTGTTCGCGGGTATTCGTGAACGCCTGGATCTGTACGAGATTCCCGAGGCCATGAAAGGAGCGCCCATCGCCCTGATCACCGCCGGGCTGTTGTCCCTGGCTTTCCAGGGATTTTCCGGCATGGTGTAAAAGCATTGTCTTGAGAAATTGTACCTGTACGGCGGATATAACGCAGCCGGCAAGCGATCTTTGAGTGGATTGGCTGGGTCCTGCAATCAATCCTGTTCAGATTTTCCGGAGCGCTTGGCCTGGTAAAGCAGGTCGTCGGCCTCGGCGAGAATGCTTTTCACTGTTCGGGTTGTGCCGGAAGGGATATGAACCGATCCGCAGGCGGCGGTCACAACCACCTGGTCGTTTGCTTCACCGGCTTGGCAGCTCACCTTGTTGATGCGTTTCTCGACCGCGGCAAGCGCTTCTCGATCTGCATTGGGAAGAACAACCAGGAATTCATCGCCGCCCATGCGTCCGAGCTCATCACCCTGGCGCAGGCAATCTTTTATCCGGGTGGCCATGTCACGCAAAACCTTGTCGCCGGCGGCATGTCCCAGAGTGTCGTTAACGAGTTTAAAGCGGTTCAGGTCGATCATGACGCAACCCAATTGGCGGTTGGGGCCTCTTTCCGGCTGCAGGTGTTTTTCAAAAATGTTCAGCACGGCCCGGCGGTTGAGCAGGGTGGTCAACGGATCAAAGTTGGCCAGATATTCCAACTCGGCGGTGCGTTTGTTCACCTCGTTTTCCAGTTCAAGATTTCGCCGTCGCAACAACATTGTGCGCCAGCGCCAGGCGCTGATGGCAACGGCCATCAGAAAGCTGATCATCGCCAGGCGAAACCATGTGGTCATCCAGAACGGGGGTCTGACGCGGATCGGAATGGTCACCACCTCTCCCCAGATTCCGGATTCATTGACCGGCTGCAAAAGCAACTTCATGTTGCCGGCCGGGAGGTTTGTGTAGCGCAATTCAGCCAGGCGGCGCTGCGCCTGCCATTCAGTTTCCATTCCCGCCATACGATAACGGTAAGCCGCGCGATTGCGATTGCGAAAAGACAGCACGGCGATGTGGAACACCAGGGTTCTATCATGCCATTTCAGGTCCAGTGAGCGCGGATATTCCAGAATGCGACCCTTGGGCAGCACGGCACTTTCCAGAACCAGTTGCGGAGGCTTTGTGTTGATTTCGCGGGCGGACTGCTTGATCTGGGAAAGGCCGCTGACGGTTCCAATCCAGATATCTCCACGGCCGTCACTGAAAAAACCGTTGGCATTGGTTTCCAGATCGGCCAGCCCATCGTCCGTGTTGAATTCCGTGACTTTGTATTGACTGTCGAATCGGAATACACCGCGGGCGGTGTTGACCCAAACCTGGCCGTTCCAATCTTCACCGACAAAAAACACATGATGATTGGTAAACCCCGGGTGATTCCTCTTGGTAAACAGCCGCCAATCTCCGTTTGCTTCCATTACGGCCAGGCCCGCATCGTTTCCGGCCCATAAGCGTCCGCTGCTGTCTTCCATGATGGCGGTGATGTTGACGCTGGTTTCCAGAGGACAGGGAGACGGCATGTGCAAGGGCACGACCTCTTTGCCGTCACAGTAGTAAAAACTGCTGCGGCTGATCGCGAACACGCCCCCCCGCCTGCTTCTCGCCAAGCGGTGGATTTTGGTCAGCGGTTTGCCCTCAGCGGTTTGTTTCCAGACATGCCAGACACCCTTCGCGTCCCGACGGGCCAGGCCGCCACCGCTCCACTCTCCACAGCCCCAGAGATTGCCCTGGTTATCCAGAACGATATCGTAGGGGTTGGTGCGCGGAAATGGAACATCCGCTGGTAGCGGCCTGGCCGTATTTTCTCCACGCCGCCGGAAATGCAGGGCCGTGTCGGTCAGGAACCAGGTGATGCCGTCACGGGTCTGCAATACTTTCCATACCCAATTGTTGTCCAATCCAGAGTCCGAGTCGATGACCTCGATGACCCGGGGATCCGGCCGCACCTGGTAGTGGACGGCGCCACGCATCGTTCCCAGCCACAGGGAGTTCGGTGAATCTCCTGCTGTGATGCCGAATACACAGGCACTGGGCAATCCCTGATTCTGATTGTGATTGGTGACTGCCGTGCCGCTCAAGCGAGCCAGTCCGCCGATGTCGGTGCCGATCCAGAGGTTGTCCTCGCGATCTTCGAGCACGACGCTGACCAGGTTGGAAGGCAGGCCGTTCTCTTCTCCCCAATGCTCCAGGTTGACCTTTCCGGGGCGCTTGAGGAAAAGGCCGTTGTCGACTGTGGCGATGTACAAAGTGCCGGAGGGTTCAACCGCCAGGCGGTAGACGGATCGTGGCGAAACCTTTCCTGTAACCTGATGCCAGCCGTTATCATCGTAAAGCCACAGGCCATTGCGGTAGGTACCCAGCCATAGACCTTCTGCGGTTACAGCCAGGGCCCGCAGTCCGTCCGCAGCCACAGTTTCCGGCAATTTCAGGGATTTCACCTTGCCGTCGTGTCCATGGCGCCACAGGCCGTTTTCAGCCGCCACCAGGATTCCTTCCCGGTCGGCCAGGATATCGTAAACCGTCCCGGTCTCGGATTCGGGTATGTCCAACCGGGAGAATACATCTTGGCTCCAGATTACGACTCCTTTGTCGGTGCCGATCCAGATACGCTGTTGCGCATCCTCGGCCAGCGCGCGACATCCGACTGAACTGATTCCTTTATAATCCGGTTTCTCCAGGCGGTGCCCGCGCCAGCGGGAAACACCTCCCACCGTGGCAATCCACAGGGTATTGTCACTTGCGGTCAGCAATTCATGAATGCGGGAACTGTGCAAGCCGTCCTCGCGGGAAAACACCTTGAACTCATCTCCATTGAAACGGGCCAACCCTCCCCAGGTGCCGACCCATAAATAGCCATCCTTGTCCTGGGCCAGCGCCGAAACCTGCGATTGGGGTATGCCCTGCCTCAGTCCGAACGTTTCAAACGGCAGAACTTGAGAAAACAGTTCTAACGGCAACAAGTACATGCAAAGTGCAAAGGCAGTAGCAACCCATTTTTTCATGAGTGAACTATAGTACGTTGGGTGACTTTTTTCAAAGCAGGCCATACAGAAAAAGCTGATGACGGCTCCAAGTTTTTTCAAAGTGTGCCTCATTCCCGGCAGGATATCGTGTTCCTGTAGTGAAAAGAAGCAAATTGAAGCCACATGCCGGTGACATTGTCAAGATGAAAGGTCAGATACTTGACAGAAAAGGCAATATTTTCGAAGATAAATTTTGCTTTTTGTGGTTGTCCATTCGAGACCGGATTGAAAAGCCAAGGGGGCAAAAGTGAAGAAAGTAATCCAGACGGACAACGCGCCGGCGGCAATCGGGCCTTACAGCCAGGCAATTGAGGTGGCGGGTACGCTTTACATTTCCGGGCAAGTACCGGTTGATCCCGAAACGGGAAAGATTGTTGAGGGAGGCATTGAAGCGCAGACTGAGAGGGTCCTGAAGAATATCGGCGCTATACTTGAGGCCGCGGGACTCGAGTTTGAGCACGTGGTCAAATCCACCGTACTGCTGGATGACATCGGTAATTTCTCACAAATGAACGAGGTCTACAAGTCTTTCTACAAGGAAAATTCCCCGGCGCGTGCCGCCTTTCAAGTGGCGGCTCTGCCATTGGGAGCGATGATCGAGATCGAAACCATCGCAGTTCGGAATTGACTTTTTTCTTGGCAGTATCCGGCGGATTCCAGAGAACGCCGTAGAAATCACAGCTGTAACGCCTTTTGCGGCCAAAATGTAGGGGAATAGCGGTTGACTTTCCGGTTGCACGAGATTAGATTCCTTTCATGCGTGAAAAAGAGAAGGCTTTTCCTGGTGTCGATCCTCGAGGCATTGGCTGATGAAGCGCCGGGAATTTGTAGTCACGTTATCGGGTCTTGGTATTTTAGCCACCGCGCCGGAACTCTTTCCTGTTCATTGCCAGGACGGATCCGCTTCAATTCCGGCCCCAATGGAATATCGCAGACTGGGAAGAACCGGTCTGCGCATCTCCGCGATCAGCCTGGGGGGTAGTCCAGTTCCCAGCGAGCCGGTTTTCCGCCTGGCCATGGATCGGGGGGTGAACTATGTGGACACATCTTCTTCTTACATGAACGGCAACAGCGAGCGCATTATCGGCCGG
>JAFGNX010000176.1 GCA_016926835.1 Candidatus Aminicenantota bacterium
GATGAATTTGTTTGTGAACGGTATTGTAAGGTTCCCGGTCGGAATCTTTATGGAGGATGCTGGATGGAACCGATCCGTGTAGCCGTAATCGGAGTGGGGAATTGCTTCAGTGCTTTGTTGCAGGGCATTCACTATTACAGGCACAAGCAGCCTGAAGATGTCATCGGTTTGATGCATTGGAATCTAGGCGGATACACGCCGGGGGACATCGAAATCGTCGCGGCGGTGGACGTGGATCGGCGCAAGGTGGGTCGTGACGTGGCGGAAGCGGTGTTTCAGCCGCCCAATTGCACTACGCGTTTCTATGAGGATATCCCGAAATCCGGCGTAACGGTGCAAATGGGACGGATCCTGGACGGAGTGGCTCCCCACATGAAAAACTATCCGGAGTCGCGCCGTTTCGAGCCGGCCGATGACCCGGAAGCCGATGAAGAGCGAATCGTTGACTTGTTCCGTTCCCGCGGTGTCCAGGTGGTTATGAACTACCTGCCGGTGGGGGCGGAAGAAGCCGTGAAGTTTTACGCTTCCTGCGTCCTCAAGGCCGGCGCGGCCATGGTCAACAACATGCCGGTGTTTATCGCCAGTAACCCGGAGTGGGCGCAGCGGTTCACGGCGGCGGGCGTTCCCATAATCGGTGACGACATCAAGTCCCAGTTGGGTGCCACCATCACTCACCGGGTCCTGGCTGGATTGTTCCGGGACCGCGGTGTGCAATTGGAGCATACGTATCAACTCAATACCGGAGGCAACACCGATTTTCTCAACATGCTGGACCGGTCCAGGCTGAAATCAAAAAAGGAGTCCAAGACCGAGGCGGTTCAGTCCATGCTTTCCGACCGCCTTGAGGATGAGGATATTCATATCGGGCCCAGCGACTATATTGCCTGGCTCAATGACCGCAAACTCTGCTTTCTGCGCATGGAGGGCCGCATTTTCGGTGACATTCCCATTGACATGGAAATCCGTCTTTCCGTAGAGGATTCACCCAATTCCGCCGGTGTGGGCATTGATGCCATCCGCTGTTGCCGGTTGGCTCTTGACCGGGGCGCTGCGGGTGTATTGGAATCCCCGTCCGCCTACTTCATGAAGCATCCGCCCCGCCAGTATGCCGATCACGAGGCCCTAGCCATGGTGGAGGCCTTTATTCGGGGCGAACGGGAGCGGTGATTGGATGCTTTGATCATCGCCGCCGGCCGCGGCAGCCGGCTGGCGGAAGCAGGTGACAGCAAACCCTTGATCAACGTGGGGGGGTATTCGCTGATCGACCACGTGATGCGTGCCGCGGCTCGGGGCGGGGTTACGCGATTCGTGGTGGTATGTGGATGGATGGCTGAGCGGGTAACGGAAGCTGTGCGCAATATCGCCACTGACCTGGGCCTGGTTGCGGAGTGCATCACCAATCCGGAATGGCGACATGGCAACGGCATATCGGTGCTTGTCGCCAAAGGCCGGGTAAACTCTCCTTTTTTCCTGATGATGTCCGATCACCTTTTTGATCCCGGCATCCTCTCCCTATTAAAAAAATCGTCTTTGCGCAACGCAGGAGTTGCCCTGGCGGTGGATCGGCGCATAGAAAATAACCCCCTGGTTGATCTGGAAGATGTCACTCGGGTACTGGAAAAAGACGGCCGGATCCGTGCCATCGGTAAGGGATTAACATGTTTTAACGCATTTGATACCGGTTTGTTTTGTTGCACAGGCGACTTGTTCCCGGCATTGGAATCGAGCTTGAAGAAAGGAGATGAGTCTCTCTCCGGGGGCGTGCGGGAGTTGGCCGCCCGGGGCGAGGCGTTTGCTTTGGACGCGGGGAAACGTTTCTGGCTGGACGTGGATGATCTCCGGGCGCTGAACCTGGCCCGCCAATGGATGCGTGGAGGCCCTGAGTGAGCCATCCTCTGCGCGGCCGCATACTGCGCCTGGTCTTGACGCTAGCCGGCCTGGCTGTCCTTGCTGTGTTGATCGATCGCGTGGGAATCGCGGCCATCTGGACCCATATCCGGCGCTTCGGTCCCTGGTTCCTGTTTACCGTTCCCTTGGGCGCGGTTTGGATGTTGGTTCAATCGCTGGCCTGGAATCGTGTCCAGGCGGTTTTTCACCCCGGTTTATCCACTGGCTGGCTCTGGCGTGTAAAAGTGACGGCTGAAGCCCTCAACACCTTGCTACCTACGGCCAATCTGGGGGGTGACGCTCTCAGGGCCTGGTTGATCCGTCATCGGGTATCCCTGAGCAAAGCCTTGCCCGGAGTCCTGGTGGACAAGACCTTTGAGTTTGCCGCCGGCATGATCTTCATGGCCACAGGATTGATCACCGCCGTGCTTTTTTATCCTTTGCCGCGGTCGTTGCTGGCGCCGGCGCTGATTTGTCTGGGATTGGCCTGCCTGGGAATCATGCTGCTGGTCGCATTTCAAGTGCTGGGAATATGGCGGGTACTGATTCGGCTGTTTGGCTGGTTTCCCACGGCGCGCCGCCTCTTGGAGAGGCGAAGAGATCGTATCCGCCAATTGGATGCCGATCTCTTGCGTTTTTATCGTTCGGGTGCGGTGCGCATCAGCACGGTTCTTGCGCTGCATTTTCTGGCGCGGTTGCTGGGAGCGGTTGAGATGCTGGTGATCCTGCGGGCGTTGGGTTTGTCGGTCGGGTTTGCCGCCGCCCTGTTTGTGACTGCCATGGTTACAGTGGCCAATACGATCTTTTTCGTGTTTCCCGGTCAATGGGGCGTGTATGAAGGTGCCGGGGTTCTGGTGCTGGGCCTGCTGGGAGCCGGTGCGGAAATGGGACTGGGCATGGGGTTGATTCGTCGCATTCGTCGACTGGTATTCGTGCTGCTCGGCCTGATATTTTTCGCTTTGGACCGTCGCCCGCGACTCGAAGCGGATCCGGGGGTGACATGATTCCCGTGGCCGTGATTCTGAATAGCCTGGAGCCTGCCGCAGACAAACTGTTGGGGCTTTCTCCCCTGTTGCGCCTGATCCTGACTGCGGCCACAACCGGGACAAAGGAGTTCGTGGTGGTTACCGCGGTTGCCCGATTGGATACGGTTGCCGCCCTGGAGAAAGATTTCCGGGTGCGACGTCTGGGCGCCCGGGTACATGCCTGCCTGCCGGGTGATTTCCCCTGTACACCCCCGACTCAGACAGAGCGGTTCTGGCTGCTGGACGGCCGCCTGGTTGTCCTCCCGCAACAAATGCAGCGTTTGTCTGAAAGCAAAGGTAACGAAAAGATGGTCGTTCCGGCACAATCCGCCTCATACGCCATGGCCCACCTGGCAATCTCAGCCTGGAGCGAGCTGGGCGCTTACCTCCAAAAGAATGGCGACCGGGGGATGAACCGAGACCTGATCCACCACCTTTGCCCCAGACAAAAATGGGTCGAAACCGAAACTGACGGCACTTTTCCTATTTTACTGGATTCCGAGGCAAAAACTGCCCCGGCCAAAAGCATGTTGTTAACCACTGCGCGCAAACCCACAGACGGTTTTATCGCTCGCAATCTGAACCGCCCGATTTCATTGGCTGTTACCCGCTTGTTGATCAACCTGCCGCTGCGACCGGTCCATCTCAGTTTAATCAACCTGGCCGTAGCCGTTCTGGCCGCCTGGTTCGTGGGCCGTGCCGGTTATGTCAA
>JAFGNX010000177.1 GCA_016926835.1 Candidatus Aminicenantota bacterium
AATCAGCGGCCGCAAACTGCGCCAGGGAACATGACGCCGCAGCGTCCACATGGCCACTATCTTTTGTAACGCCGAACCGACCACGCACAGCATCACCGCCTGGGGTAACGAGAACCCCGTTACCAGCAACGCGGGTACGGCGAACAGGCCGAATCCGAATCCCGCCGCGCTCTGTACCAGTGCCCCGGTAAACAGAATCGCGGCGCCCACGCCAAGGGTTGCAGCCGTCAAAAGGCCTCACGCACAAAAGCTTCGATACCGGCAGCCCGCAAACGCCTGCAAAGAATTTCCGCATCCCCCCGCTTCAGATGGAGTGAGAGAACACGGTGCAGGCCGTTTTCGGATTCAACGACAAACTTGAAACTGAATTTTGCCGTTAACTCCCGAGCCGCAGCCAGAGCGTTTGCGGAAATTGAAAAAGCGCCCGCCTGTACGCGCACCCCCGCGGCCGGCGGCCTCGGCAACGGGAAATCAGCTGACACCGCTTCCAACCGCACTGCCGCCGTGCCATCTTCCGTCATGCCCAAACGCCGGGCCGCGGCGAAAGACAGGTCGATAATGCGCCCCGCCACAAACGGTCCGCGGTCATTGATGCGCACCATCACGCTCCGCCCGGTATCCAGACGGGTCACGCGCACGAGAGTATGAAACGGCAGGGTTTTGTGGGCCGCGGTCAGCAGGTGCATGTCGTAAATTTCACCGTTCGCGGTCCTGCGGCCATGAAACTTCTTGCCGTACCAGGAAGCGGTACCCTCCATGGCGTGACCGCCGGCAACCGCAGCCCCCGGCTCCCGATCCACATGGCGATGATGCGCGCAGGCTGACATCAACAGCAGAACGGCGGCGGACAGAATGGTCAGGCGGCGCATTTCAGTATTTTACCACGGCGGTGCCACGCTTTCATATGCCCAACACATTCAGACGTTTGCGGGCATCGGCTGCTGCCCCGGTTAGGGGGTTGGCCTGTACACAAGCGCGATATCCCTCTTGGGCCGCCTCGGTTTCTCCGAGCGTTTCCATGGTGCGGCCATAGCACCAGGCATCCAGGAACAACCACAAACGCGCCTGCAAATCCCCCCGGGCCCGTTCACGCAGAATTTTCCAGCTTTCGCGGGCACGGCGCTTGAGAGCGGGAGAGCGATCCCCGTTTTCGGCATCCAGCCAGGCCCGCAGCACGCCCGTGCGCCAACCTTGACGCGAAGAATGCGTTTTTAAATCCCGCAGTAGGAACCGTGCCCGATCCGGGTCACGTCCGGAGGTTACCAGGGCCCGGGCGAAAAACAAGCGGAATTCCGCCACGGTAAACAGGTTCGGCGGCAGTTTTCGGGCTTTTTCAAAAGCGTCACAGGCCCGGTTGTAGTCGCCGGCAAATAGATCAATCAAACCCCCGTAAGCAAGCCCAAGGCCGGGTTTGTCAAAAAACAGGGTATTTACCCGCTCCCGGGCTTCGCGAAAGCTTCCGCTGTGAAGTTCCAGCCACATCAGGAACAAGTCCCGGCCGTTGGACAATCCCCAGAACATGAAGTGGTCGCCGAAACGCTCTCGGACAAGTTTTTCCGCCCCGCTTGAATCGCCCTGCAAAAAAATGGTTTCACTGAGGCGACAGCCGGCATCCATGTTGAAAGGGTTCGCATCCAGAGCGGTTTCCAGGTCTTTTCGCGCCGCCGCGTACTCACCCATTTCCGCCCAAAGATCACCCCGCATATAGTGTAGCGCCGATTTCCAGCAAGGATTTTCCAGTTGAGAGGCAAAGGCACTTGATAACTCGCGAAGGGCGGCGTGCGGGTTATGGGAACGCGTGCGGGCAACGTAACTCCGTTGAACCGTTGCCAATACAGCGGAAACAATGGCGGGATCATCCCGAAATCGCATTTTTTCACGACCGTTTTTCAGGATTCGCACGCCGTCTGTGAAGTGATAAACCCAGTGATCGCCGGCGTCATGATCCTTGAAAACGACCTCTCCCCCCGGCCCTTCGCGCTCAATCCGCGCCCCTCGGGGCAATAGCAACACGTCCTGCGGGATCGAGGCGGACTGTTCCACATGCCGGTTGGGCAACGCATGCACATATTGCCACGGACCGTCCAGGTTCATCCGCACCCGGGCCAGATAATTCATGTGCGACAGGGGGTTGGCCATGGCCAGTACCTGGAAAACGACGCCGCTCGCATCCCGCTCCACCACCCGGTAACGGGAAATCACGCCGGGACTGGTCAAAACGGAAAATCCGCCGCCGCGCAACAATACCAGGGCGGAAGGAAACATTCCCTGGCTGTGACGCACCAGCATTAATTGCTCTTGCCGTCCGTCTCCGTTCACGTCCTGTTTTCTGAATCCGTACGGATAAAAACGCCGGGTGTAGCCATGCGTATCCAGCTGAAAGACCCTGGTGAATGGTTGCTGCAACAACTCATGACCCCGACCGTCCATCAACACCAGGCGACTGTCGGTTTCCAGGGTTCCCAGGGAAAAATCCATGGGAAAGGCCTTGTTCTGAACCGGAATAGACAAAACCCTTACGCCGCGGCGTCCCTGTGGAACAATATTCCACGATTCCGGCACCATATCGTCCAGGGAAAACGGCGTGACCTGGTACACCTTCTGCGGAGAAAACTCGCGATTCCACAGGGGAATGCCCAGGGCATTGGTTCCTTTCACGCGAGTCTGGTCAAGCTCAATATTCGTGACCCGCAGGGGATGGCCGAGCCAGATAGCGGCGAACACCACCAGAAAAATCAGGCCGGCTATCATGACGGCTCTTTTGCGCGCCCAGCGGGGAACCCGCATACGCGCCGGGCGCTGCCTGCGCAAAGTGGAAATCATGGCTTCAATGTCGGCAAAACGGTGCCGGGGATTCTTTTCCAGGGCTCGGAATACCGCTTCATTCAGAAAGTGCGGCAAACGACCGCTGGCGATTTTTATTGCGGGTGGTTTCCCCTGCAATTGCTGGAACAACACTTCAACCGTATTGGACCGGCTGGGGAAAGGGTGATGTCCAGACAAAGCCAGGTACAGGATCAATCCCAATTGATAGATATCCGAAGCCGGTCCAATCGCCCGGCCGAGAATCTGTTCCGGACTCATGTACATGGGTGAGCCAACGGTTTCCCCCAACTCCGAAGTCTGTTCCGGATCATTCACCTCTTTGGCCATACCGAAATCCAGAATCTTGATGTTGTCTCCCACGAGAAAGATGTTGGACGGTTTGATATCCCGGTGCACAATGCCGTGACGATGCAGCACCTTTACCCCTTCAAGAATAGACAAAAATATCTTTGCAAAATCGTCCCAGGAAACCGGTCCCGACCGGTTTTGCAGATAGTCGGCCAGACTGCGGCCCTGTACCCGTTCCATGACCAGGAAATGCAATCCCCGCCATGACTCCAAAGAGAAGACTTTAACGATACGGGGATCCGTGATTCGACGCGACAGGTTGATCTCGCGGCGTACCCGCCGGAACTTGCGCACAGAAAGAGACAATCCGGGATCAAGAAACTTGAGGGCCACTTCACTTTGAAGCACCTGGTCATATGCGGCGAACACCACTCCAAACCCGCCGCGTCCCAGAAGTTCCCGGATTTTGTAACGGTTGCAGATTATTAGCCCCGCTTGGATCTGTTCCATTTCCCGGAAAGCGCGCCTTCCCTTTTGCGAACGCGTGAGATCCGATGCATCCTGTCCTGAATTGGTCAATGCGTTCATCTTCTCCTGTTCTCAACCGGTTCAAATTGCATTTTCAACGCTTCTCTTTCCCGGCAGTCCCCGTCTGGACGAGCGCCTCCTTTCGGCCGCTCTGCAGATTCCGGCAAAACGATTTCACCATCAAACTCAGTTAATCAACTGTCTGTCGAATCAGGTCGCCTGATCCCCAGGCGTTTCATCTTTTTGTGCAATCCCTGGTAGGTCATGCCCAGTTCCCGGGCCGTACGCGATTTGTTCCAGTTGTTCTGTTCCAGCAAACGCAGCAGTTGCCGGTGCTCAGGCTCTTTCTGCGCAACGGGAACCGTTTCATTCGATTGCAAGGGAAAAACGTCCATATTGATCTCTTCTGAAATCAACTCTGCCCCGATCAGCCCGCCTTCATCAGAGAGATTCACCAGGCGATTGATCTCATTCTCCAGCTGGCGTACATTTCCGGGCCAGTTGCATCGCTGCAGAATCTCAAACGCCTGTACGCTGAATCCGCGGATGTTCTTGTGACTGCGGTTGCAGTATCTGCGCGTGAAAAAATTGATCAGCTCCGGGATGTCCGCCCGACGTTCCCGCAGCGGAGGAATGGAAAAGCGGTGGTGGGCCAGGCGATAATAAAGATCACTGCGGAAACGGCCTTCTTGGATGGCTTCCAGAAGGTCCGTATTGGTCAGAGAAATGATACGCAGGTCAACGTGAATGGGTTCGTTGCCGCCTACGCGATAGAAAGTGTGCTCCTGCAGAACCCGCAACAACTTTACCTGCAGCCCCATCGGCATCTCGCCGATTTCATCCAGGATCAAGGATCCGCCGGAAGCCAGTTCCAACTTCCCCTGGCGACGCGCGTGGGCACCGGTGAACGCGCCTTTCTCGTGCCCGAAAAGTTCCGATTCAAGCAGGTTTTCGGGAATGGCCGCGCAGTTGATGGCTACATAGCGTTTCCCGGAGCGGCTGGAACGGTCATGCAGCAGGCGGGCGAACAACTCTTTGCCGGTTCCACTCTCCCCCTGGATGGTCACAAAGAGATCGGAACGGGCAATGCGCTCGGCTTGCTGCACCAACTGGCGCATACGGGGATCCATGGCGACAAACGGGATATCCGGTGTTTCTCCGGGGCTTTCCCTGGTGACAACAATCTTCCGGCCGGCCTCTTCGATCACCAGAAAAAGCAATTCCAGTTCCCGGGACAGAGTCGTCAGAAAGTCCAGTAGTCGTTCATCCATGGAATGCCGCTCCCCCGGATGCAGGTAAACCAGGGCGGCGGGCCGTTTTCCCAGTTCCATGGGTTGCGAAAAAAGCGTTACTTTTTCTTTCACTTCCAGGGAGATGTCAACCAGGCGTTCCGTGAAAACATCCAGTCCCCGGACAACCCGATCCTCGGCCAATTCCGCCAGGAAGGGAAGGCGGTTGACCGCCAGCAGGATCACGGGCCCATCTTTTTCACGCGCCATCAGAAACAGCCCCCCGGGAATCGGCAATTGTGCCAGCCCCGCGGAAATCTCCCTCAGAAATTCGGAAAAATCGCTGCGCCCCATGCCGGACCGGAGAAAATACTTGAGAAATTCCGTGTACACGTCACGCACGTAACGGGTCTCTTCGGAACTGTTGCGGTTGCGGTTCTCACGCTTGATATATTCAAACACCGGATCCAGTTCCCGGGTCAACTGGAATTCTTCCAAAGATCCCTCACGCAGGTAAAAAGAGAACCCATTGAGGCTGAAACTCTCCCCCAGGCGCAGAATCGCCACGGAGATGCGCCGGCCCTGAACAAAAACACCATTTGTGGAGTTCAGATCCCTCAAAACGATATGATCCGCTTTTACCTCAATCTGAAGGTGACTTCGCGAAATATCGTCTTCCTCCAGGATCAGGTCGTTGGCGGAACTGCGCCCCACGGTGATTTCCGTTTTGTCCAGGGGAAACTTTTTCAGAAACCCGTCCCGGTAATAGAGCAGGTATTTCATGGTGAGAGTATACGAAACGCGATCAAAATGATCAAGCCCGGAGAATTGTTTATAACCTTGTCTATAACCTTGACTGTAACCGGGTTGCTAATCACCCGCATTGGAGCGGGTTTGTTCGGGCCCGCACTGAAAAGGGCCATTCCGTACTGAAAAACGAATCTTCAGGTATATTGGAGATTTACCAATTCTGTTTGTTTCACCAAAACCGTAATGATGTGGCACGGAACAACTGGCAAGTGAATTGCTAATGAACAGTAATGAAATTGTCCGGGTCCACAGCCGGACAGGCAGGGGTTTGTGCTGCGATCTCCTCAAGCAGTAAGCGGGGAGAGAGGAAAGGTTTTTTGAAGGCCGCAAGACGGTGAAGTCCCCGGGGTGAGGAAATCATCATCCCGGGGATTTTCACATCAGAAGATCATGAACCGGCAGATTTTGATCGTTGACGATGACAGAGAAATTCGCGCCCTGCTGCAGGACCTTTTTATCGACAGCGGATACCGCGTTCTTCAAGCCAATGACGGTGAATCCGCTTGCGTGCTCTTCAGCCAACACTGCCGTGAGATCGACCTGGTCACCCTGGACCTGGAACTGCCGGGAATCAGTGGAGTGGAAACCTTTCACCGCTTGAAATCGATCCATCCCGAAATAAAAATCGTCATCCTCTCAGGAGCTCCGCGATACCAGGACTTCAACCCGCCCAAGGTCCCCCGGGTCGACAAACCGTTCTCCGCGGACCGGCTCCTGGATTGCATCCACGCCCTGGTTCAGTAAGATCACTCGGCTTTCACGACAAATTCGCCGTTCTCGACATCCAAGTGGACCTTGCCGCCGGGAACCAGGCGCCCTTCAAGGATCATGGAAGATAGCCGATCCTGCACCTCCCGCTGGATAACTCGCCGTAGGGGACGCGCGCCCAGATCCGGGTCAGTACCCAGTTCAGCCAATCGATCCAGAGCCGCGTCGCTCAGGTCCAGTTCCAGGCGGGAGTCCCGCAAGCGGCGGGTTAGGAGCCCGATTTCCTTGCTGACGATGCGGCGGATGACTTCAGGAGGCAGGGAACGGAATGTGATGATCTCATCGATGCGGTTTAAAAATTCCGGTTTGAAGTGGCGATACAGCAACTCCTTCAAGTCGCTGCGCACTTTATCGTGATCCTTTTCACCCAGGATTAGCTGCGATCCCAAATTGGAAGTCATGATAATCACCGTATTGGTGAAATTGACCGTTTTTCCCTTGCCGTCGGTCAGTCGTCCGTCATCGAGGATCTGCAGCAGCACGTTGAAGACATCCGGATGCGCCTTTTCGATCTCATCCAGCAGGATCAGCGAATAAGGGCGGCGTTTGACCCGTTCGGTCAATTGGCCTCCTTCTTCATGGCCCACATAACCGGGCGGTGAACCGATCAGTCGCGCCACAGAGTGCTTTTCCATATACTCCGACATATCCAGGCGCACCATGGCCTTTTCGCTGTCAAACATGAACTCAGCCAGACTGCGCGCCAGCTCGGTTTTGCCCACCCCGGTCGGACCCAGAAAGAGAAACGATCCGATGGGGCGGTCCGGATCCTGCAACCCCGCCTTGGATCTGCGAATGACGCGGGATATGGCATCAACCGCTTCGTCCTGCCCGATCACCCGCCGCTGCAGAATCGTTTCCATCCGCGCCAATCGTTCACGTTCGCTGTCCATCAGCTTGGCCACGGGGATTCCCGTCCAACGTGATACCACTTCCGCCACGTCCTCCTCGGTGATTTCCTCATTCAGGATACGATGCTCCTGCTGCAATTCCTCCAGGTCGGTCCGCGATTTTTCGATGGCCTGCTGCAATTCCGGAATCATGCCATACTGGATCTGGGAAGCCTTCTCGAAATCGTTGCGCCGTTGCGCTTCCTGCTGCTGATTGCGCAACTCATCCAACCGCACTTTATGATCCCGGATACGTTGAATCAACTCTTTCTCTTTGCGCCAATGTTCTCGAATGCGATCCCGTTCCAGCTTCAACGTGTCCAGTTCCTCTACCAGCAGGCGAAGTTTCTCACGACAATCGCGACTGTCTTCCTTTTTCAAGGCCTGGCGCTCCACCTCCATTTGCAAAATGCGGCGCTCCAATTCGTCCAATTCCTCAGGACGGGAGTCCATTTCAATGCGCAGCCTTGAGGCGGCTTCATCCACCAGGTCAATGGCTTTGTCGGGCAGGAAACGATCCGTAATGTAGCGATGACTGAGGGCGGCGGCGCCGATCAGTGCCGCATCCGTAATCCGGATGCCGTGATGGATCTCGTACTTGTCCTTGATGCCACGCAAAATGGAGATGGTTTCCTCAACCGAGGGTTCACG
Organism: Candidatus Aminicenantota bacterium; assembly: GCA_016926835.1. GTDB lineage: Bacteria > Acidobacteriota > Aminicenantia > UBA2199 > UBA2199 > UBA876. The sequence goes on from JAFGNX010000177.1 coordinate 7,991, forward strand.
CACAAACACGGGCTGGAAGCGTCGTTCCAGAGCAGCGTCTTTTTCGATATACTTCTTGTATTCGTTGAGTGTGGTGGCGCCGATGGCCCTCAATTCGCCCCGGGCCAAGGCGGGTTTCAGCATGTTGGACGCGTCAACCGCTCCTTCGGCGGCACCGGCCCCCACAATGGTGTGCAGTTCATCGATAAACAGAATGATGCGGCCGGCCGACTCGGTGACTTCGTGAATCACCGCTTTCAGCCGGTCCTCGAACTCCCCCCGGTACTTGGCTCCTGCCAGGAGACTGCCGATTTCCAGAGTGATGATGCGCTTGTCCTTTAAAACCTCCGGAACATCATCCTGAACAATGCGCAGGGCAATACCTTCCACTATGGCGGTTTTCCCCACACCCGCCTCGCCGATAAGCACGGGATTGTTTTTGGTGCGCCGCACCAGTACCTGCATCACTCTGCGGATCTCCTCGTCCCGGCCGATCACGGGATCGAGCCGCCCCTCTCGGGCCAATTGCACCAGGTCACGACCGTAACGCCGCAATGCCTGAACTTTGTCTTCCGGGCTGGGATCCGTGACCTGGCGGTTTCCCCGGATCTCCATCAGGGCCGACATGAATCCATCCGCGGTCACACCGGCGTCGCGCAGTATTGGACCGGTTTGCGAATCCTCAATCAATGCCAGAAAAAGGTGCTCGGTTGAAATGTACTCATCTTTGAAACGATCGGCGATCTGCATCGCCTTGCGCAGGATTTGCGAAAACCCCCGCGAAGCCGTTCGCTCACCACCCTGAACCGATGGCCTTCCGGACAATTCCTCTTCCAGCCGCGAAGTCACACGAACGGGATCAATCCCGATCTTTTTCAAGGTTTCCGCCACCATTCCCTGTTTATCCAGCAACAGCGCGGCAGCCAGGTGAACCGTGTCCACCTCCGGATGATTTCGTTCCTCCGCGATGCGCACGCCCTGTTCTACGGCCTCATTGGCCTTGAGGGTGAATTTATCTCTGGTCATAAGTATCCTCCCGTTCTCGAACCTGAAATGCTTTCCGAAGCCATTTTACCCATATTATAGCCTCAAAGCCGCTCCTTGTCAACAATATGATATCGTAGTTATCATATTTATTTTAGCATTATATTATCAATTTAGTAGTGGTGTTTTTCGTTTACTCACCTTTCAGCATATGCTAATCTCTGAGTATGACCGCAACAAAAGACAATATGGCCCGGAACGCTTTGGCTGGAATTCTGGCGTTGGAACGGGAACAGCAGGGGCATGCGCACGTCGTTCACATCCCTCCGTTTTCGGGAGATTTCCAGGATTACCCCGACGAACTGGCTGTGGAAGTGTCTGATCTCTTCCGTCAGCGGGGAATCCGGCGTCTTTATTCCCACCAGGCCCGGGCCATCCGCCACATCCTCGATGGCTCTCACGTAGTGGTGGCCACCCCCACCGCATCCGGCAAAACCTTGATCTACAACTCGGTCAGCCTGAACGCCTTGACAGAGGACCCGTCCGCCAAGTCCCTCTACGTCTTTCCCACCAAGGCCCTGGCCCAGGATCAACTGGCTGAGCTGTTCGACCTGAACCGCCGCCTGGGGGACCGCCTGGGTCTTTACACTTACGACGGCGATACGCCGCAATCGATGCGCCGTTCCATCCGCCGCCAGGCACAGATTGTGCTGACCAACCCCTACATGCTGCATTCGGGTATTCTGCCCCACCATACAAAGTGGATCAGCCTGTTCGAAAACCTGCGTTTCGTGATCCTTGATGAGCTCCATTCCTACACCGGTGTTTTCGGTTCCCACATGGCCAACGTGATCCGCCGTCTGCGCCGGATTGCCCGCTTTTACGGCAGTGATCCCATCTTCATCATGTCTTCAGCTACCATTGCAAACCCCAAGGAATTGGCGGAACGCATTATTGAATCCCCGGTAAAAGCCGTGCTTGAAAGCGGCGCGCCCAGGGGAGAAAAACATCTGATTTTTTTCAACCCGCCGATAGTAAACCGCCAATTGGGAATTCGAAAGTCTTATGTTTCCATGGCGCGGCACATCACCGGCATCCTGGTTAGGAACGGCTTGCAGGTCATTGTGTTCGCCAACTCGCGCCTCAATACGGAAGTCCTGGTCAAATACCTGAAAACCGACCTGGAAAGTCATTTCACTGCCGTCGGCACCGTGCGCGGGTATCGCGGGGGGTACCTGCCCAAAAAGCGTCGCGAAATCGAAAAAGGCTTACGGGAAGGCCGAATCAAGGCCGTGGTCTCGACCAACGCCCTGGAACTGGGCATTGACATCGGCTCCCTGGATGCCGCGGTACTGGCCGCATACCCCGGAACCATCGCCTCCACCTGGCAACGACTGGGGCGAGCCGGTCGCCGCAGCGACGGTGCCATCGGTGTGTTGATCTCATCGTCTTCTCCGGTTGATCAGTTCATTGCCGGCCACCCGGAGTACTTCACTGAATCCTCTCCCGAGCAGGGGCGCATCAACGCCGACAACCTGTCCATCCTGATCGAACACATCAAGTGCGCCGCGTTTGAACTACCCTTCTCCGACACGGAAGCCTTCGGCAAAGAAGATTTAAAGGAGATCCTCAACTATTTGGCTGAGCATCAGATTCTCTATGCCAGGGAAGGCAAGTGGTTCTGGACTACGGAGGGTTACCCCGCAGACACCGTCAGTCTTACCCGTGTCACCTCGGACAACTTCGTGGTGGTGGACCGGACCGGACCGGAGCAGGTGATCGCGGAAGTTGATTTTTCTTCCGCCCTGGAGACCCTCCACCCCAAGGCCATTTATATTCTCGAGGGCGTGCAGTACGTGGTGGAAGAATTCGATTTCGAAAACCGCAAGGCGTTCGTCCGCGAGTCCCAATCCGATTATTACACGGACGCCATCACCAACACCAAGATCTCCGTTCTGGACCGCGAAGATGAAACCCGCTGTCATCCCCTGACCACCGCATTCGGAGACGTGCATGTGTTTTCTCAGGTCGTGGGTTTTAAAAAACTCAAGTTCTTTACCAATGAGAACGTGGGTGCCGGCAACCTTCAACTCCCCCAACAGGAAATGCACACCACCGCTTTCTGGTTCACCATCAGCTCCGAACTTCTGGAGGATCTCGACATTCCGGCGGAAGACAAAATCGAGGCGGTCAACGGCCTGGCCCATCTCATGCGCCACATGGCATCGGTTATTCTCATGTGCGCTCCGCGCGACCTGGGAGTCGCGGTCGAAGACAACCTTACGCAGACCAGTGTGCCGCGAATGTTTCCCAGAAGCGGACTGCTGCCGGGCGAAAGGTTTGAGCCATCGGTGTACATCTACGACAACTACCCAAACGGCATCGGCTTCTCCGATGCCCTCTATTCCCGCTCCAAGTCCTTGCTGGAAGACACTCTGTCCGCCCTGCTTCAATGTCGCTGTGAACGCGGTTGCCCCTCCTGTGTCGGTCCCCCGATCCGCAGCGACGGCCGCCACAAGGCGGCGGCACGCTTTCTGCTGGAACGGTTGCTGGGAGTGGGAATCAATTGAAGTTGGAGAGTTGGGTAGGGAAGACGTAGGGGCGGGTTTGAAACCCGCCCGTACACTTGATCATTAGACATTCGCCATTCGCCGATACTGGGGACGCCCACTTTTTTGCGTCACAGCGCTTACAAGAGCATCATCACAGTTCGGGCAGGCATTCTGAGCTGAGCTGCCTGGCCGGTTTCCTCATCACTAACACTCTTTAGTGCCATCACAAGGCTTTGTCTGTTTCCTTTCGACTTTTAACTTTAGACTTTCGACTTAGGCTCTTGCCCATCGCCTCCGGCTATCTTTGCTAAATCCGAAATCCCAAACAAATCACAATGCGCTAAATTCAAATGTTCAAAACGGAAAAGCGAGTTGAGATAGTTGAGGGAGTTGAGGGCGGAAAAGAAGTTGGAAAGAAGGTGACAGGAGGGCGGGTCAGTCTTTATTGTCACGGGCGAGCGCTACGATCTCTTGAAAGAACGGCTTGAACTGTTCCGGTAAGGCCAGGTAGGGAATCAACACAAAGTCACGCATCACATGGCTGCACTTGATCGCAGGAATCCGGTCCGCGGATTGAACGGCAAAACGCAGGATTTCCCCATCGGCGAAACGATAGAGCTCAATGGGCACCATTCGATGCACCACGCAGTATGCCACTCCCAGCCGTTTGACCAGGCGATGATCCAGTTTAAACATACTCAGGTCAATCTGTTCCACCAGTTTCTGGTCAGCAAGGAAAAGCGACAACTCCTCCAACGTCAACGCTCCCATCATCACCAGAATTTCCCCGAGTGGTTTGCGCATGAAGGCTTGTTTCTCTACGGCCTCATTCAATGCTTCCGGAGTAATCCTGCCCGCACGCAACAACATTTCGCCCAGGCGCGGGTTTCGATGACTGAGCAGGAGTTCGCGCCGGTCACGCAAACACTGTGGACACTCCCTCCAGAAACGGCTGCGAAACTCATCTCCCGCCCCGCAAAAACACTTCAAACAGAAGGGACACACCGTAGTGGGATTGGGGTGATTGCACAACACCGCGTCCACTGCATCGTATGTGGCGGCGCAATTCCAACACTCCACCAGATACTCTTCCATCCGCTCTCCCTGCAATACACCCGCTTGGGGTTTTTGACCCGTTTGGCAATATCATACTGGAAACTCATTTTTCCGGCAACCCCCAACTCCCCGCATTGAAATCCTTTCAAGCGGCCGGTATAATCAGGGCATCCCCTACGGACAGGTCATTCGGGCAGACGGAGCGGTCACCATGGAAGAACGCCTTTATGAAATCCAACGGTTTTATGTCCAAAGCAGCGGCGCACGCAAATACGAGATTGAATTCCTGGGAAGAGGGATGAAGGTGACCCGGCTTACCTTTGGCGATGTGGACGGCGTGGAATTCCGCTCGCAGGGAAACTCGGAGATTCAAAACGCTTTCTGTAATCTGGATCAGGATTCATTGCGATTATGGAATGTCCAGTTCGCTTATCCGGTGCACCTGAGTGTGCGCATCGCCGATAAAGTGATCATCCAGGTGAGATAGGCCTGCAATCCCATGATTTCCAGTGAAATTCTGCGCAAAGTCCGGCGCATCGAGATCATTTCACGCAAGGCTTCCCGGGAACTTTTGGCCGGAGAGTACCATTCGGCCTTCAAGGGAAGGGGCATGGAGTTTTCACAGGTTCGGGAATACGAGCCCGGAGACGATATCCGCCTGATCGATTGGAACGTCACTTCACGTACAGGACACCTGTACGTGAAACAATTCGTGGAAGAGCGTGAAATGACGGTAATCCTGGCCCTGGACCTTTCCGCCTCGCTGGCCTTTGTCTCCAGGCGCAAGAGCAAGCAGGAAGTCGCGGCGGAGATCTCCGCCCTCATTGCGTTTACCGCCATGTTGAACAACGACAAAGTGGGCCTGCTCCTGTTTACCGATACCATTGAGCGCTACATTCCCCCACAAAAAGGGCGCACCCATTTACTGCGCATAATCCGGGAGATCCTTACATTCACTCCCGAATCGGGCGGCACATCGATTCACGCCGGTCTGACTTACCTGAACCGGGTGAGCCGCCGCCATGCCATTGTTTTTCTTATCTCCGACTTTCTGGACCGTGACTTTGAACCCCCCCTCAAAGTAGCGGCCCGCAAGCACGATCTTGTAGCCGTGCGCATCCTGGACCCGCGTGAACGCGCTGTTCCCGCCAGTGGCGCGTTTCGTGCGCGAGACCTTGAAACCGGCCGGGAATTTCTTCTGGATTTCTCGCGCCGCCGAACCGCCAAAGCTTTCTCAACCGCTCGCCTGGAACGGGAAGAGTCTTTGCATACACTTTTTCGCCGCATCCGTGTGGACAGCATTGAGGTGGCGGACGATTCAAGCCCGGAAAAGCCCCTGTTCGACTTCTTTCTTTGCCGGCGGAGGAGATTTTCGCGATGACTGTCGCTCGTATGGCAATCTGCATTCCGCTCTTTTTCGCTCTGGGCCTGGAAGCGCGCACCCAGGCCAGTTTATCGGTAACGCCCGCGGAAGCCGCCGTTGGAGACCCGGTCACATTCAGAGTAATTGTGCAAACCGACTCACCCCATGACCGCGTCCGTCTGGAAACGGGAAGCGGGGGACCGGTCTGGGAAGAAACGGCGCGCCGGCAACTGCCGCCCCGCGAAATGAACGGTGTCCTTATCCGGGAAATCCGGGTAACCGCGGCTTTTTTCCGAACAGGCAAACATCAGGTCGGTCCGTTTCGACTGATCCTGGAAAAAGACAATCTCCAGGTGGAAGAAGCCGCCACGCATCCCGTTGCGGTACACATCGTCAGCGTACTGGACGAATCCCATGACGATATCGCTGATCTCAAGCCGCCGGTTCCAGTACCTGGAAGTCCCGCGAGGCTGCTTCCATGGATCGCCGCGGGGATCATCCTGTTGGCCGGTGTGCTGCTGGGATGGTTCTGGCTGCGCAGGCGGCATCGACCCGCGGCGCCGTCCGCTCCCCCGCTTCAACCTCTGGATGAAATGGAAAGAGATCTGGCCATCCTCATGGGCCTGGGCCTGTTCGGCCGGGGTCAGGTAAAGGAGTTCTGCTTGCGCCTGACCCCCATCCTGAAGCGTTTCCTCTTTCGCAATTACGGTTTCAACGCCGCAGAAATGACCAGCAACGAAACCCTGGATAACCTCAGGCGCCATGAAGATGACATGCGGATCCGGGAATACTTTTCCATGTTGCTGGATTTGTCCGACCGGGTTAAATTCGCCCGTTTTCAACCGGGACCGGCGGGTGAAGTCCAATTGGAGAGCCATATAAGGGAGATGATTTCTTGCTTCCGGTTACGGAATGCCCGCGAACCAAAGGAGATGGATGTTTCACCTGGCAAATAAAGGCTTCCTGCTTTTGCTATTACTGGTTCCCGTTATGGGGTTGTGGTGGCGCTGGCTGTGCCGCAGAGGGGCCCGGCATGTGTCGGTTTCCAACATGGAAATCTACCCCGACGCGGCATCAGTGTGGAAAAGGCGCGCAATCACCGCCCTCCCATGGATACGGCTGATCGCGCTGGTCCTGTTCATTGTGGCCATGGCCCGGCCCCAGATCCTCAACCACTTCCAGATCGAAAAACACAAGGGGATCGACATTCTGGTGGCCCTGGATATCTCTGGTTCCATGGCTTCCGTGGACTTCAAGCCGCGCAACCGTCTGGAAGTCGCCAAAACAGTGATCGCGGATTTCATTCAGCGCCGTCGTTCCGACCGCATCGGACTGGTGGTTTTCGCCGGCACGTCTTTTACGCGCTGCCCCCTCACAATCGACGACTCCATGTTGCTGAACACTCTGGATGACACCCACATCGGTGATCTGGAAGACGGAACCGCCCTGGGCATGGCCCTGGCTACTTCGGTCAACCGCATTCGCCACGCGCCGACAGCGACACGGATCATTATCCTGATCACCGACGGCGTCAACAATCGCGGCGAAATCGCCCCGCGTGATGCGGCGTTGATCGCCAGAGAATTCGGCATCAAGGTGTATACCATCGGGGTCGGCCGCCGCGGGCGAGCCCCCTACCCGGTAACGGATGCCCTTGGACGGCAGCGCTTCGCCATGGTAAACGTTGAAATCGATGAAGACCTGCTGAAGGAAATCGCCACCGCAACCGGGGGACTATACTTCCGCGCCACGGACAAAGACTCTCTCGAACAGATTTTTAGTGAGATCGACCGCTGGGAAAAAAGCGAAGTCTCTTCCCGCCGCGTCGTTCACTCGCGGGAACTCTTTTCGTGGTTCCTGGGCGCGGGGCTCCTGTTGCTGATCATCTCTGCCGTTGCCCAACGTACCTGGCTGCACGAATTGCCTTGACCGGTTTTTTCGGCAAGGGAGCAAAGTGGACGGCAGCAGCGCTGCCATCATCCGGAAATCCCGCAAGAGATTTTTAAAAAAAACGGCCGGGCCGGAGCGAAGTTTCTTTCACCCCGGCACCGGCCGTTTCTGGTATTTTCAGAACAATACCGGCTCAGTTGTCTTTCACCAGCGACATGCCCATCTCAATCGCCTCTTCATTCAAGGGGATCAGGTTGTGATACCGCTTGGGCAGAGTGTCTTTCAACGCCGTGATCAGCGATTCGCGGTTGACAACCGGTTCGAGTTTCACCAGCGCGCCCAATACCAGCATATTCATAACCTTGACGTTCTTTAATTCGTTGGTGGCCTTATCAATGGCGGGCAGAGGCACTACATGGATATCATCACGGGTTGGGCCGTTTTTGATGGTGGTGCTCTCCCAGATCAGTGTGCCGCCTTTTTTTACCCGTGATTCAAATTTGTCCAGGGACGGTTGGTTCAACACGACCACCACATCGTATTCAGTGACAATGGGAGATGAAATCTGCCTGTCGCTGATATTGACCATGCAGTTCGCCGTTCCGCCACGCATCTCCGGCCCGTAGGAAGGCATCCAGCTGACCTCTTTGCCTTCTTTCATGGCCGCATAAGCCAAAAGTTTACCCATGGAGAGAACACCCTGGCCGCCGAAACCGGAAAATATCATTTCTTTCAACATGATTGTCTACCTCCTTTCAGGACCGGGGTTCCTTGTACACGCCAAGAGGAAAATACGGCAGCATTTCCTCTTTCACCTTCTGCAGGGAAACCTCCGGCGTGCACTTCCAATTGGACGGGCAGTTGGACACCACTTCCACAAAAGTGGTCCCAAGGCCCTGCTGCTGAATCTCAAAAGCACGCTGAATGGCTTTTTTCGTGCGACGCACATTGGCCGGATTGTTGCAGGAAACCCGCTGGGCAAACGCCACACCGTCAAACTGGGAAACCAGTTCACACATCTTCAGGGGCATGCCCGCGGTCTTGGCCAGCCGCCCGTATGGAGAAGTAGTGGTTTTCATCCCCTCCAGGGTGGTGGGTGCCATCTGGCCGCCGGTCATGCCGTAAATGGCGTTGTTGATAAAGATAAACGTGAACTGCTCACCCCGGTTGCAGGCGTGAATGGTCTCAGCCGTGCCGATGGCGGCCAGGTCTCCGTCTCCTTGATAAGAAAAAACCAGCCGGTCGGGAAGCATGCGCTTGATGGCCGTGGCCAGTGCCGCGGCCCGTCCGTGGGCGGCTTCCTGCCAGTCAATATCGATATAGTCGTACGCAAACACGCTGCAACCCACGGGACACACGCCCACGGTCTTTTCCTGGAGTTTCATTTCGTCGATCAACTCGGCAATCAGCTTGTGCACAATGGCATGCATGCAACCCGGGCAATAGTGCATGCGCGTGGACAGAAGGGTGTCGGGGCGTTCGTAAATTTTTTCATATCCTGTTTTCATGGTGCTCTCCTTACTTCATGTGCTGCAGGCTGAAGTCCAGAATCTCTTCCGGAGTGGGCAGGATGCCGCCCATACGCCCGGTGGAATAAACCGGCTTGCGGCCGTTGGCCGCCAGGCGGACGTCTTCAACCATCTGGCCGGCATTCATCTCTGCGGTCACGAACATCCGTACCCTTTCCTGAGCGGCCAGTTGGGCCACGCGTTCAACGGGAAAGGGCCACAGGGTTATGGGTCTCAACAAGCCCATTTTTACGCCTTTTTCCCGTCCCAGATCCACGACCTTCTTGCAAATCCGGCTGGTGACCCCATAGGCCATGATCACCACTTCCGCGTCGTCCAGAAGGTATTCCTCGAAACGTACCTCACTGGCCTCTATTTTGCGGTATTTGGCCTGGAGTTCAATGTTTTTCTGCTCCATGTCTTCCGGTTTAATGTAGAGCGAAGTGATTACGTTGCGCGGCCGATCCGGTGTTTTACCGGTACTGGCCCAGGGTTTCTCGATTTTGGTGGTGACGGGATCCGGCAGTTCCACTTTCTCCATAATCTGGCCGATGGCCCCGTCGGACAAGATGAGTACGGGATTGCGATACTGATCGGCCAGGTCGAAAGCCAACATGGTATGATCCGCCATTTCCTGGACTGAATTCGGAGCCAGCACGATGAGGCGGTAATCTCCATGACCACCGCCCTTGACCGCCTGGAAATAATCTCCCTGGCCGGGCTGGATGGTGCCCAGTCCCGGTCCGCCGCGCACTACGTTCACCACCACGCAGGGAAGCTCGGCGCACGCAATGTAGGACATGCCCTCCTGCATGAGCGAGAATCCGGGGGAAGACGTAGTGGTCATGGTCCGGGCTCCCGCTCCGGCGGCGCCGTAAACCATGTTGATCGAGGCGACTTCGCTTTCCGCCTGAACCAACACGAAGTCATGCTTCGGCTCCTGCAAGGCGAGGTATTCCACCACCTCGGATTGCGGGGTTATGGGATAACCGAAATAGCCCTGCATTCCGGCCCGAATCGCAGCTTCAGCCAGGGCTTCATTACCTTTCATGAATTTGATATCACCCAATTGATCCTCCCTTATTCATTCCGTTTTCTTGTACACGGTGATTGCCGCGTCCGGGCACATGACAGAACAGTTCATGCACGCAATACACTTCTCTTCATCTGCCTGGTACGCATAGTGCAGCCCGTGGGAATTGGTGTCCGTTGTGTTCAGAGCGAGGCACTTGGTGGGGCAGTTGAGTACGCAAAGGTTACACCCCTTGCATACTTCTTTGTCGATTTCAACATAGCCTTTGGCTGGCATTTAGACCTCCTGTGACGCCTGTGAGAGGCGGAGCGTAATAAATTATTATACCCGCCGGAGGCCAGAATGCAAGCGATTTTACGGTCAAAACCGGCAAATAAACCGTCTTTTGAGCCCGTTTGGGGTATGGTATACTATAAAAACCATGAAAGATTTCATTAAGCGCAACATGCGTCCCATCCTGTTTGCCGCCAGTGTTCTCTTGACCATTCTCCTGGGGATCGTTGCCGGCATTATCCTGGTTTTCCAGAAAGGATTCCCCCAACAGATCAAAAACCTGGAGGATATCAAGCCCGTAGTCATGACTACGGTATTTGACCGTCATGGTGAACCGGTTCGCGATTTTGCCATTGAAAAACGGCTGATCGTCCGCCGCACAGACCTTCCGGATGTGCTGATCCACTCTCTGGTGGCATCGGAAGACCGGCAATTCTATTCGCATTGGGGCATCAATTTCAAAGGCACATTGCGGGCCATTGTCGGGCGAGTGTTCGGCCGTGACTGGGGAGGCGGAAGCTCCATTACCCAGCAATTGGCCCGGGGGCTGTTCCTGACTCCGCGGGTATCGATAAAGCGCAAATTCAACGAAATGCTGCTGGCCATCCAAATCGAAAAAAACTACACAAAGGAACAAATCATCACCTATTATGTGAACAAGATATTTCTGGGCGGCAGTGTGTATGGGGTCGAAGCCGCCGCACGCTACTACTTCGGAAAATCGGTCTCAGAAATCAACGTCCAGGAAGCCGCCCTGCTGACGGCTTTGATCCCGTCTCCCAACCTGTTGTTCAACGTTTTCCGCAACGCCAAAGACAAAGAAGAACGTCTGGCACATCTCAGAAACCGGCGCAACCGCATCCTGCAGCGCATGCGGGAAATGGGCTTTATCGATAAAGTCGCATGCGAGAATGCCATGGATGCCGAAATTCCCACCAAACCCCACGAATCGGACGCCGAGTCACTGGGAGACTATTTCCTCGAAGAAACCCGTCGCTATCTGGAATCCAAGTACGGAGACAACCTGCTTTACAAGGGTGGCCTGAAGGTCTACACATCCCTGGACAGAAACATGCAGGCCTGGGCGGAGTACGCATTGCGCGAAGGCTTGCGTGAACTGGACAAGCGCCGGGGCTGGCGGACCAAACCCGGACTGGTCAACCTGTTGGAAAAAGGTGAAGACATCGCCTCCATTCGTTTGCCTGAGTGGCGGCGGATGAAACTGCGTACCGGGGAAATCGCTCCGGGGATCGTCACTGCGGTTACCCGCCGGGCTGCCAAAGTGCGCATCAATCACCTGGAGGGGAAACTCGAGGCCAGTGATGCAGCCTGGACGAAATTGCCCCTGACCCGGATCCTGAAAAAGGGCGACGTGGCGCTTTTCCGGCTTCTGGAGGTCCCGGAAGGTGCCCGCCTGGAGGAAAAAGAAGACCAGCGGGCGGAAAACCAGCCCGAGTTGCGGCTGGGATTGGAGCAGGAGCCGGAAGTTCAGGGCGCGATCATGGTGGTGGACAATGAAACCGGCCAGGTACGTGCCATGGTGGGCGGTTACGATTTTTCCAAGAGCGAGTTCAACAATGCCACTCAGGCGGGCCGCCAAACGGGTTCGACTTTTAAACCCATCATCTATACGGCCGCCCTGGAAAACGGATACACTCCGGCCACGGTGATCGTTGACGAACCTTTCTCTTACTACGACCCCAAGATCGATGAAATCTGGGAACCCAGAAACATCACCCTGGACTTCCTTGGACCGCTGACCCTGCGAAGAGCCTTGCAGAAATCACGAAATGTGATTTCCGCAAAACTGGTAGAGCAACTTACACCGGCAAGGATCGTGGACTACGGCCGCCGTTTCGGGATCACCTCGAACCTGCAACCATTTATGTCCATCTCCCTGGGCAGTTTCGGCGTGTCACTGGAGGAAATGGTGGCGGCTTTCACGGTCTTTCCCAATCTGGGAACCCGGGTCACTCCGTACCTGATCCGTGAAATCCGTGACCCGAACGGACATATCGTAGAAGAAAATTTCCCCAACCGGAAACTGGTTGCCGACCGTGATACGGCCTATGTTATGAATTATCTGCTCCAGGGGGTCGTGCAAATGGGCAGTGGATGGCGGGCACGGCATCTGGAAGCCCCCATCGGCGGCAAAACCGGCACCACAAATGACAACACCGATGCCTGGTTCATCGGTTTCTCCCCTTCAATTACCGTAGGCGTATGGGTGGGGTATTCCATTCCCCGAAGCATGGGAGAGGGTGAAACCGGATCCCGGGCAGCGGCTCCTGTTTTCGTGCATTTCATGGAAAAGTACCTGGAAGCCCGTCCGGAGAAAGAAACCAGTTATCCCAAGCCGCCGGGAGTGGTCTTTGTCAAAATCGATGGTTTTACCGGAAAACTGTGGACGCCGGAATGCCTCCATCCCCTGAACGAAGCGTTTATCAACGGAACGGAGCCCACTGAGTTCTGCCGCCCGGAAGAACACATGCGCTTCCAGGGCTATTACGACAACATCCCGGATACTGAAGAAGCCGCTGAAACGGGTGCCGTCAATCAATAAGGCCTATTTTTTCAAAAGAAAATAGGCCATTACCCAGCGATCCGGCTGAATCACCCGCACTCGATAGTACTCATACCCCCGCAACATCTCTTTGCGCAAACGAAAAGCCCTGCGCATCCGGGGTGCGGTTTCCTCTTTGACCACCCCCATTTCCTCAAACAACAGGTTGCCCTGCGCATCCTGTACGTGAAACCAGGGGGCCCCGTCCTTCTCCGTCAGCGCAAAACGATAGATCCCGGCTTCGTAATGGTTATCTCCATGCACAAATGCGCGCGGAATGCGGATACTCCCCAGGTTCAAGTCCTCGGCAACCAGGGGTGAATCAATCGCAAACGCCAGGATCAACAAAACAAGCAGGCAATGGATCCGGGGCTTCATAACAGCCTCCTATATCTCTCCTTCAGCCGTTGCCAACAAGGACGGGACAGAAACCCTTCCCGATCAGCAGGCCGTTGTGAATGAATTATAGAAGCAGGCGACAAGCACTGTCAACCACTTGTTCTGATTGCAATCAACCGAAGAACCCGGTACACTGGTAACCATGCCCCGCAGGTGGATCATCTTGTTTTTGGTTCCGGTTCTGTCACTTGCCGCATTTCCCGTCGAAACCAAGAGTGAAGGCCATCCCGTGCCGCTGGAGCGGGTGATTCCGGGCTGGGTGCAATTGAAATCAGGCAAAGTCCTTAAAGGCACGCTCCTGCTTGGCGGATTCATCAGTACGATTGCGACCGCAGCCATTCTCAACCACAAGGGGAATCGGGCTTATGATCAATACCTGGCTTGTCGCGACATTACGCAAATTGTGGAATTGCGAAAACAAACGGAGCAATACCATCAAATCCGCAACTGGCTGTGGTTGGGGGCGACTGCCATCCTGGCGGTTCACTTTCTGGACCTGAAGCTTGCAAAAAAAAGACATGCAACGATCACGGGCGATTTTTCAGCGGGCGGTTTTTCTGTTAACTGCCGCTTTGTTTTTTAACGGTTGCCGGGACGTGGTGTTTAACAACCCGCTTGATCCCGACGCGTCCCGGACCAATCTCACGATCCGGCGGGTATTTTCCACCCTTCTTTCCGGACCTGGCGATATCTGCTTTGATGGGGAAAAGATCTGGAAGGCGGGCGCCGGGGGAAGCATCGGCGCTTTTGATACGGAGAGCGGAACAACCATTCGCAGTTTTGTCTTGACTCCGGTCACCGGAATCGCTTTCCTGGACCGTCGGCTCTATCTCTGTGACGAGGAAAACCAGATCCACGTGTTCGATCCCTTATCTGGCGTACTGATCACACGCATCTCAACTTCCCGGATCTATCCCCGCCTTCTGGCGGCAAGAGACAACGATTTGCTGCTTTTCGATTCCCGATCAGAGAGCATCTTCTCGCTCAATCCCGAATCCGGTGAAATCACACGCCAATTCCAATTGTCCGGTCTGGCAACCGGGGGCATGGAGTTCTTTGAGGGTTCGCTGCTGATTGCGGATGCGGCCAGCGACACCCTTTACCGCTTTGCTCCCGACGGAACGGTCATTGATGTGTTCCGCTCCCCATTGACAGGGCTCACAGGCGTCTGCAAAGACGACCGGGGATATGTCTACCTGATGGGGCTGGATGGACAGGTTGCGAAAGTTACTCTGCCTTAGCCTGTTCCTGTTCGCAGCCCGGGGCCTGGCGACGACACAATCGATTCAGGTTTCCGGACGGTATTTCATTTATTGCGATAACCTCAGGATCGTTTTCGGCAGTGGGGATATCGTTGTGCAAAGCGGTGACGTGAAATTACGGGGCAACGTTTTGTATTACGACGTGTCCAGCCTGAGGGGAATTCTGTACGGTGTCGCGCCGATCGAATCAACGAACGCCGCTCCCGCCTCCGGAGACATCGTTTACTTTCAGGGGATCCCCCCCCGTTTCCATACTGAGTCATTCGGCGAGCGCATTACTCACAAAGAAGATGAGGGACTGCGGTTCCAACTCCGTAAACCCTCGCTGGCGGAATTCAAGGATTATGCGCTCTATTTCGAGTTCAGGGAATTCAGTGTCGACTCCCGGGGAAAAATCAGGGCCAGAACCGTGATTCCCTACATCATGGGTGTACCGTCCATGCCCATGCGGCACTTTTCCGTAAACCGGGGTTCCCTGGAAGGTCGGACCGTTTTTTATCTGGAGGATTTGCACTATACACGCGCGGAAGGGTTGGCCCTGGATTCGCGCCTGAGACTTCACCTGCGTCCTTTCCACGGTGATTTCTCTCTGAAAGCAGTTGAACGGGCCTTGTTCAGTCTGCCGGGAACCCCGCGCGGCTTGCTGTATTCGGGCCAGTTGACACTTCGCCCCGGAAAAGCGGATCTGCTGAATATGGGTGTGCGTGGAAACACGGGAGACAATAGTTTCAGCCTGACTTTCAGCCACGCCAATCGCGTGGGTATCGTGGAATACGACTTGAGCCAGCAATTCAGCGACCGCGCGGGCTCTGATCTTTTTTCTGAACTGCGGGCTCGTTTTGCCCTTTATCCCTTTAAGGGCTTCAGTCCGCAGTTTTCTTTCCGGTACAACTGGGGCCGAAGCATATCCTACAGCGTCTCGACTCCCCTGCGTATCAAAGAGAAAATCAAGTTGAACCTGGGAATAGAACGTCGCATTCTGCGGGAAGGTTTTGAGTCGGACCAGGTTGATCTGCTCGCGGATTTCGGTTTTGAAACCCGCTTTTTTTCACTGGATTCCGGATTCCGCCTCAATCGGGACATACTGGAGGAAACCAGCCGCAAAAATTTCTCGGTTCAAGTTCCCCTGACTCCGATTCAGTTGCTGGAAAAGAACTTCTCCCTGGCGATTACGCCTTTCTACCTGTTTAACTCCTTTCCGTCCAGCAATGGAATGGAGACCTCTTCGTCTCCGGGTATACGGCTTTTGATACGCTCCCTGGGATTGCGGCTTCCGCTGGGGCTTGAACTGCGCCCCAGTCTGGCCGTCAACCACATCTGGGACGGGTTGCGTGAGGATATGACCGATTTTCAAACCGACCTGGCGTTGGGACGCCGTATCGGCAATGTGGACCTTGCGGCTGAGTACGGGCTGGCGTCGCGGTTCCGCAGCCGCGGTTTCTGGGTCGAGGGCACACATGCCCGCAACCTGAGTTTCTCCGGTACATTTCAATTTCACGACCATATCAATCTGCGCCTGCGCATGATCCTGGACAACGACCTGAAACCGGAAACGCTTACCTGGAACGGCCGGATTGGCCTACCCTGGAATCTGCAGTTCTCATCCTTTGTGATCTACTACATCCGGGGGGATCGGTTCCAGAGCGTGGAATTGTTTGTGGAAAAGGTTTTCAAGCATAAGTTAAAGATACAGGGAGGATACTCATTGGCACTCAGAAAGTTCTTTATCAAGCTTTTGTTGGTCTGATCCTATTGAGCCTGCTGACCAGCGGTTGCCGGGTCCGGATACAGGACCTACCTCTGCTTGAAGATCCCCACGTCTGTGAATTGACGGCACTCCAGGAGATTCGTGCCGATGAATACCACCTGGACCGCAAGGAGTTTGCGAACGGTCGCGTGCGCACACCTTTTTACCTGCTGGTACGCATCTGTGACGTTGAAGGTGCGGGAAAGGCCCGCATCAGCGTGTACCGCGAAGGGGGGCAACTCCTTCATGAATCCGTTTTCCCTTTCGGCGAACCGGGCCGTTATTACAGTCATATCATCTGTTACGAACGCCACACAAGCCTTGTACCCGGAACATACCGGGTGGTGGTCTTTCTCAACGGGCACCTGCTGGATGAACGACCATTGCGGGTATTTCCCGCTGACGCGGACTCGAGTTGAGAAAGCTTGCGGGGTCCGATATAATTCACTCAGGCAACACCTGATTCGGGCCGTTTTATTCAGGAGGTGAAATCATGAGAACGGGCTTGCATTGGATCCTGGCTGTTCTGCTGTTGACCATTCCCATTTCCGCCCAGAATGATGCTCTGGAAAACGTTCCCGGACTGGAAGAATTGGAAGCCAGACTGGAAAGCTTTCAGACCCAGTTCGATACACTGGAGCAATACTCTCCGCGCGAGTTTCCTGATTTCAAGGAGCTGGAAATCACCCACCAGTTGGTGGAACGCCTGGATTTCAACAAGCGCAAATTCGACCTGCTGGTTTCCATGTACAACCTCGTGGAAGATGAACTGCTGCCTCGACTCATTACCCTTTCCGCTGAGCAGCCGCGTCAACGCAGCCTGTGGTTGCGCAAAGTGGATATATACACAGGCAAGGGCGAGACCAGTCTGACGGAAATTCAGCGACAGATCAATTCCGTGGCTCTGTTGATTGAACGGCTGGAAAAACAGATAGAGCGCCTGCGGGAAAGTGAACACCAGAAAGAGTTGCTGGCTGCGACCACCCTGGAGAACCGCGTTGGGGCAGATATACCCATCTCCACCCGCATACGCAGCTTGGAGAGCGAATTGGGAAAATTCCTTTCCAATCAGAAAACCGAAAGCCAGCGTCTGGAAACATTGAAAGCCACGCAAGCCGAACAGGAAAAAAAGATCGCTGAGAAAAAACAGGAAATCAAACAACTTGAAGTCCAGGCCCGCGAAGCATCCGATCCGGTAAAACGAAAAGTGACAAGTGCGCTGGCCCAGGTGCGGGTAATCCGCCTCAACGGCCTTGAAATCCCCAAACTGAATACAACCCAGACTTTTGTCTATGTCACGGAGAACCGTATTCGCAATCTGGAAAATCGCATAAGCCGCACACAGGAAGAGTTGGACGCCCTTAAAATCCAACGGCGGCGGGAATTGCGCAACCAGGTATTGCGGGGCGTCCTGATCATTGCAATCGCAGTGCTGGCCGTGCTGCTCCTCTCCCGCGTCGCCCGCAAGGTGGTGGACAAAACCATGAAAAGGGTTGAGGAAAGCGGGCAGCTGGACAGTCATCACAAACAACGCTACCAGACGCTCTCATCCGTCATCCTCTCGATCATCAAGGTCCTGTTGTGGATACTCGGCGCCCTGTGGATCCTGGGAGAGTTGAATATCGACTATGCTCCTTTCCTGGTCGCCGCCGGAGGCTTGTCCCTGGCCATCGGCTTCGGCGCCCAATCGCTGGTCAAGGATTTTTTCAGCGGCTTCTTCATGCTCATGGAGGAACAACTCGCCCTCGGGGACGTAGTTGAGATCAACGGCAAGGCAGGCACCGTGGAAAAAATCTCTTTCCGCACAATCAAAATGCGTGCCCTGGACGGCACCATGCACATCATCCCCAACGGTAGTATTGACAGCGTGTCCAATCTCACCCACAAATGGTCCATGGCCGTGGTCAATATCGGCGTTTCCTACGATACCGATGCTGAAAAGGTCATGCAGGTGCTGAAAGATATCTGCAGTGGAATCATGAAGGACCCGCTGTGGAAAAACCTGCTGGTGGAAGAGCCCCTACCCCAGGGCATCATCTCCTTTGGTGAATCCTCGGTAAATTTCCGTATCCTGGCCAAAACGGCACCGGGACAGCAATGGGCGGTGGGTCGTGAACTGAACATGCGCATCAAGCGCGTATTCGACACCAAAGGCATTGAGATTCCCTACAACTACGTCAACGTAATCAACCGCACACCGGAACCATTGAAAACGGACTGATCAGTACTCCGTTTTCTGTTTGGCATACATCTCGTTCCAGGCTTGGGGTTCATTTTTAAGCCAACGGTCAAACCAGGCGATAATGGTGCGCATCCACCGCCGGCGCTGCGGGGGATCCAGAATAAAGTGTTGCTGATCCTTGAAAGTTACCAGGGCGACTTCACGGTTCAGCAGTTTTAACGCGCCAAACATTTGATAACTCTCCCCCGGAGGAACGTTGTTGTCCTTTTCTCCATGCAACAACAACAGCGGAGTGTGGATGCGGTCCGCCATAAACAAGGGGCTTTGATCCACATACAGGGGTTTGCGGTTCCAGGGAAACGAATCCGCTGAAGCCACCCCACTGTACAAAATCCCCCAGTCGCCGACTCCCCAATAGCTGGCCAGGGAAGAAATGCCCGCATGGGAAATCAAGGCGGAAAAACGGTTCGTAGCCGCGGCCAGGTACTGGGTTAGGAATCCACCATAAGAAGCGCCCATTGCGCCGATTCGGTCCGCGTCCACATTGGGGTGGGATTCAGCCAGGGCTTCCACCGCGGCGACCACTTCAGCGGCGGTCTGTTTCCCCCAGTCATTGACATGCACGGCGGATGCCGCCTGGCCGTAACCCACGGTTCCCGTCGGTTGCAATACATAAACCATATAACCCTGGGCCGCATACCAGTTCTTGGGATAGCGTCCGGCAAAATCCCGGGAAACCGGCGTTGTGCCCCCGTAATAATAGACGATGAGGGGGTAGCGACGATTGGGATTGAATAGCGGTGGATAGTACAGACGTCCGGGAACGATCCGACCTTCCGGCGTACGGAAATCCCGGTCTTCCACCTTACCGAAACGGGTGTTGTGGAACAGATCGGCGTTGAAGTCGCGCAACAGCCCGACCCGGTGCCGTTTCAAGTCCACTCGGTAAAGGCGATGGGGAGTGGTGGCTCCAGATGCCCAGGCCACGGCAATTGGACGCTGCCTGGACCAATCCACCCGATGCACCACCTCCACGGGAAATCCCGGGATTTCAAACCCCCGGTCCTTCCGCCAGGTGGCCAGCGATTCATTGGCACCGTTCACCACGTGAAAGTGGATGCAATCCTCATGGGGATGCCAGAAACCCGTGGAAATCGAGGGAGCAAAATCCCGGGAAATGGCCGTAACCGAACGGCCGGCGATACTGAACAAGTAGGCCTGGCCATCGAAATCGTTGGGGATTGTATCTTTTTGCAACACATTGCCCTGACCACCGAAAGCGGACGCGCCCCCGATTACCAGCAACCGGCTCGAATCCGGCGCCCAGGAAGCCTCGTTGATCCAGGGATCGGCCAACAGGGTTTCACGTTCCATGGTTGCCGGATCCACCAAAACACCTTCATAACGCTCATATGGACGGTGGGCGGTATCCGGCACTTTCCGTTCCAACAGGATCCGTTTCCCGTCCGGACTGATCCGCACCGCGTGAAACCGTTCCTCGGGACGGGTCAGACATCGGGTTACAGAACCGCTCAGGAAATGGATGAACAATCCCATATGCCGGGGCGGAGACGCGGCCCGATCGACAATTTCCCTGACGTATCGCCAGTCAGAGTCAGGCAGAGGCGGTTCCGTTACGGCATAAATCAGATACCGGTTGTCCGCGGACCACCAGACCTCCTGCAGCCGGGCGATACCGGCGCAAACCATTCGCAGGGAATGATCCTTGAGCCGGTGAACCAGGATATCGGCATTTTCCTTGTGTTTGCGGATCAAAGCAAAGCCCGAGGAATCAGGCAACCAGGTCACGCCGGAGACATTGCCCACGCCCTGGCTGGTCCAGGCCACGCGGCCGGAATCCACTTCCACTATTTCTGTCCAACTGCGCCGGATATCTCCCGGATCCAGGCGCTTCAGAGAAACAGCTACATGTCGACCGTCCGGCGCCATTTGCAAATTCACAACTTCTGTTGCTCCGATCACATGTTCAATGTCCATCTTCCGCCCCGGTTCAACAGCAGCCCGGAGCGGCATGGTGCCGAACTCGTCGCTCCATTCCAGGTGTGGCAGAAAACGGGGAATCCGTTTGGGACGTACCAGCAATTTCACCACCAGTTGGTGACAACCCGTGGGCAGATGCATGTCCACACCCCAGGTGTCCGCGTGCACCCGTGTTGTCTCCCGGGCTTTACCGTCCAGGTAAACGGTGAAAGCGTAATCCACCCGATCCAGCAGCAGCCTGGCGGCCAGCCATCGTCCGGCGTCCACCCATGTGGCCAGGTAGTAAATCGCCGGTGCGGAAACAGCCAGGTTACCCTTGCGATATTCGCGCCATTGAACCTGAGAACCTGTGCCCCACTCAACCGTCGCCCCCAATCGGGGGCTCATGCGTGAAGCATCCAGGTGAGAAAAGCCCACCAGGGCCTCATCGGTTTCATGGTTACGGATCTCAGCTTCCGTGACAGGCAACGGGCCCAACACCAGCCAGGGGGAGAGTTCCTGTTTGAATCCGGCTCCCTGGACCGGGGTTACGGCTGTCAAAAACAACGTCGCGGCGATCAAAAAAGTCACGATTCTTTGCATTTTTCCTCCATGATACCGGCCCGGCCCGCGGATCCGATGCGGCAGACAATCGCCCTGGTAAGCGGCTGCGGTTGGCGCCTGTTTCTGCGCCAGCTTGGGGCTAAAAATATCCCAATGTCTTTAATTTCTCCATGTCTTCTTTTGTCATCTGCCCGGGATCACGAACAAATTGTTTGCTGATACCCAGGTATTCCTCCACCCGACGCACATAGCCATCCAGCATGCGTTTCCATTCCTCCAGGCCGGCGCGACGTTTCAGGTAAAGGTTCTGTCGCTCTAAAGGGTCATTCAGCCAACTGAAGAAACGAAAACGGTGGTTGCGGGGAGACAACATCAATTTTTCTCCATTCTGGACCATGGCATAACCAATGGGTTCGACCTTGTGATGGTAGTAGCGACCCCGCCTGAAGTGCACGGCACCCTTGTACGCTTCCGAAAAAAGCGCGCGGTTCTCTTCGGGGATGAACAGGTCATGCCCGATCATCCAATCCGGACGATCCATTCCCAAAAGCCCCAGAATAGTGGGCGCCACATCCTCCAGCGAAACCTCATGGAGGAGTTTTGCCCCCGCCCGCTCGTTGCCGGGGAATTTTATTATCAATGGTACATGCAGGGTGGAGTTAAACAGCTTGCGTCCGTGGCCGTATTCACCATGCTCGCCAAAGCTTTCGCCGTGGTCGGACAGAAACACCACAAAGGCGCGATGGAATAAACCGTCTTTCTTCAGCCGCCGGATCAGGCGGCCGATATGGTGATCCACGAAGCCCACCTCGGTGTCGTAGTTGCGCATTTTGGAAAAATCACTGTCGGGATGATACCGTTTTTTGTGCCAACGATTGTAGTCAAAGTCAAACTGCTTGTGGTGGACGTAGGGGGCATGGGGCTCGGAATAATGGACCCAGAGAAAAATCGGCTCGTCCTCGCAACGGTCCAGCCAT
>JAFGNX010000178.1 GCA_016926835.1 Candidatus Aminicenantota bacterium
AGGCCGCCGTCTGCGCGGCGGAACTCTCCCACATCGAGTTCCTTTACGGATAATTCCCGGCGTTGCAGCAACTCTGCGGTAGCGGGAAAGCCGGTCGGCATCAGGACCACACCGTTCAACGCCAGACAATTGGCGGCATACCCCTCATTTTCAGGAACAACCAGGCGGAAGAAATCGGCAAACGCGGGTTCATCCGCCAGGATGGGCGCGACCAGCAATGTGCGACGGTCCACCAGGCAAACATGGCTTTTTAGATGAAGTCCGGCCGCAACCGGTACGCCCAGGGTCGAAAATCCGTGCCGGGCCGCGATGGCCGAAAACTGCTCAAAACCGGCTTGATTGGTGCGTTTGCTCAGGCCCACAAAAAACCGCCGCCCCACCCGCAGGACATCACCGCCATCGATGGTTCCGGGCGGGCGAATAACTTCCATCTCAAAATCCAGCGCGCGCAGATCACGTTGCATGGCCCCGACTTCACCCCGCCGGGATTGGGCTCCCGGACGGCACAACACCACGGCTTCATCCAGCACAACCGCGGTGTCTTCCACGAATACACTGTCGGGAAAAGCCTCCAGGGGAGGCAAAAGCGTAACCGCCAACCCCGCCTCTTCCAGGGCGTCCACATAAGCGACATGCTGAGCGCGGGCGCGGACAGGATCCGGTGAACCGGACTCACCGCTGGACAGGGCTCGACAAAGGGATTTTCCCGGAGTACGCGCTATTGCCGCAAAAAATTCCAATCCAACCTCCTCAATCCATCAGGATTCACTCGTTTATCACCAGGTTCTTTACCGCTTCTTCCCGCCGCCGCCAGGGATTCAAAAGCAACCGCAGCAACAGGGGAAAAAGAACCGCCGTAAACATGGCTGTCAACACCGCGGCGGAAGACTCCTGCCGGGACAGGATTCCGGATTCCAGGCCGAACGCGGCCACGGCGACCAGCAATGTCAAGGGAAACGCGGTAGCGACCGGCAACCCGGCCAACGCGCGTACCGACATGGTGGAAAAAAGCATGGGAATCAGGCCGGCCAGCCGAACCCCCAACATGATCAGTACGATCAAGCCCGACAACCGTAGCACCGCCGGATCCACCAATTCACCGGGATTGAAGCGCAACCCCACACGAATAAAAAAGAGGGGGATAAAAAACCCATATGCCATGCCGCCTATCTTTTCCATTACCCGTTGACGCTGCTTGAAAACCAGGGCAAATACCGCTCCGCCGATAAAGGCGCCGATAATGGGCTCCAGGTGGAGCAGGCTGGCCAGTGCCACGAAAATGAAAAGATTCACCAAACTGCCGCGTATACCCCGTTCCGCCATGTCATCTTTCTGGGTAAACATGACGGTAGCAGCGGGGAACCACCAGGTAAACAGTTTCACCGCCCGATGCACCAGAATCGCCATTGTCACGAATAGAAATATTTCCCCCATGTGCAGAAAGGAGGCCGCAGACCAACCGGAACTCTGATAGATGGCAAACACCGTAAACGCGCCCAGGCTGAGGAGCTCACCGATGCTTCCCATCACCAGGTAACGTTGCCCCAGGTCTCGGTTCAACAACTGCATTTCCCGCAGCACCGGAAAGAGCAAGCCCACGGCGGTTACAAAGTAGACAATGGAAAACAGGGGCTCCTGGCCCAGGGCCAGGGCCACCCATAGCGAGAGGGTGATCATGATCACGTACATGAAGATTCCCAGCAGTATGTCACGGACGGGAATGTCTTTTAACTTCTCAAAATTGATTTCCAGCCCTGCCAGGTACATGAGGATGATAAATCCAAGGTCAGCCAGAAAATCCAGAATCACCGTATCCTGGGGAACTGCGCCGGCAATGGCGCCCAGCAAAAGGCCATAACCGATCTCCAACACCGCGGTCGGCATGTGTAGCCTGCGGCTGATGAAGGGAACCACCGCGGCTCCCAGGGATACCAGCAGCAGCAGCAAGGCTTCAGCTTCACTCACTTTCCGGTTCCTCCACTGGAATAATCAAGGTGGAAATCCGCGTACGTGATGCAATCAGGTACGGAACATTGGGCTGCAGCAGGCTGACCGGCCGACCGCGATCGCCCACAATCAAGAGCAACGCTCTGGATTCATTCTCCAGACGGCGACAGGTGGCCTTGACCGGGTTCCCCTCCAGAAGCTCCATCTCGATGCGCTTGCGCGTCAACGATTCAAAATCGGAAATCAAATCCAGGCGCAACTGCAGGGCTTCCGCTTCAGCCCGGCCACGCAACTGTTTGGGAAGAGTGACATAAAGTGCACGAAAGGGTACAGACAGCAGGCGCGACAACTCATACCCGCTTTCCAGGGCCAGGGCGGGATCCGGACCGTTGAGTGAAACGATTACTTCTGAATAGGGATATCTTCCCCGGGGAACCAGCATGGGACGAGGGCAATCCCGGTATGCCCGGCGCAGGCGGAGCGAAAACCAACGCAGTGGCGGGATCACCAACATGCCCATGTTCTCTGTTTCCTGGAAAACATTCCGGAAGTCATCCTGGATGGGTCCGATATCAAACTCCCCGCTCATGCCCTTGACACGCTTGACCACATCCGAATCCACACGCTGACGCACGGGCAGCAGCTGAATGCGCTGAGAGTGAGTGTGCTGATGCCAGTACAGCACTTCATCAAGGTAGTCAGCCAGCCCCTGCTCCAGGGGGCAGACGATATAACGGCCGTATTGCCTGGGAAATTGCGGCGTTCCCTGGGTTAACAATGAGGCTACACTTTCCAGAACCGTGGGCTCACCGACCAGGACCACGCGGTCATCCACCTGCAGGCGGCAATTGCCCGTGGGCAGGATCAGGCGTTCATCCCGGTACAGGGCGGCGATACGCCATTGGGTGGGCTTCAGGCAACGCAAACGGCGCTGTACCAGGTGAGAGCGCGCACGCACGCGCACTTCCACCAGTTCCCCGCTACCCAGGCCGATGTGGGCGGCACGGAAAAAATGGCGGTCAAGGCGCCGCAGGATATACTGCATCCCCAATTCCAACGGGTTGATCACCAACACATCCAAGTCCGCATATTTTTCAACATCCTGCTGGCGCAATACCAGGATCATGACCGGGACTGAACTGTTCAGGTCGTTTCGCAACAGGCGCAGCATCTCCAGGTTCACTTCCGGTGACGGGATGGTGGAGATCACATGCCTGAGGGATTGCGGATCCAGGTCGTTCCACGTCAGGCGGCTGGTAATATCGCCGTGCACCACCCGGATTTCCGGCAACTGGGAATGCGCGGACTCCAGGCGCTCGCGGTGTCGATCGACCAGGATCACCTGATGCTGGCGACACAGGGAACGCAACAAAGACAGGTCAAAAAACTCCAGGCCGGCCACCACTACACGTTTTTCGTTCTGATTTTTCATCATCCGCTTTCCCGCGCTGTTTGCAATGCTCTGATTATATCAGACACACACGGCCATTAACACAAACCGGGGGCATAAGCCGCCTTGACGCTCACCCTCCTATATGTTATTATTTAACTTAATTGCCGAACTGGAGGCACCCATGGAAATGCGCGTTCACTTTCCCGGCGGCAAACGGGTCATCGCTGAATACAACGGATTCACCATTGCCACGGATCAACCCGTTGACGGCGGCGGCGAAGGTTCCGCTCCCGCCCCATTTGACCTCTTTCTGGCTTCCCTGGGTACTTGTGCCGGTATCTATGTACTGCAATTTCTGCGGCAACGCGACCTGGATACGGAAGGCCTGGAAATCACCCAGCACCACAAATGGAATCCCTCGAGCGGACGCCTGGAACAGGTACGGCTTGCCATTCACCTTCCGGAAAACTTTCCCGAACGCTACCGCAAAGCCGTTATTCAGGCTGCCGGCCTTTGCGCCGTCAAAAAACACCTGGAGGCACCGCCGGAATTCCAGATCGAAATCACCTGAGAAAATTTTCCACCAGTTCGAACCGATTAGTCACTATTTTTCCTCGACTGCCAGCCCCAGTATTTCCAACAATTCGGGTGCCGAGGGATGATTCCGCACCAGCTCTTCTTTGCGCCTGCGGGATAACTGCTTGATGCGGGCTTCCGCCCGCGTTGCCAGGGAACGGTCCCCCAGGCAGGCCTTGTAAACCAGCTCCAGGCTGGTAAAACTCCGCGTGAAGCGTGCGCCCCGGGGAGAGCCGGCGGCATGTTCCGCCATGCGCCGGGCCACATCTGAAGCGATCCCTGTGTACAGGCAACGCCCGTCACAGCGCAACATGTACACGCTCCAGCCCGAAGATCGATCTTCACGAAACCTTGCCCCCCGGATATCTTTTTCCCGCAAAGCTTTTTTCTGAATAGAACTCCCTTGTCGCTTCATGCCACCTTTCCTATTATGCAACTCTTGGGGGGAAATGTCATCTGGTTGCAGTGCCAAACCAAAACCCCTCTAACATGACAATGCACAGATACTTTCTCAAAAATTGACTTTTTCTTCTGTTTCTGGTTGCATAGTAGTTGTGGTCCGGCTCATTCATTGAGAGGAGGAGATATATGCGACTAAACGCACCGAAAAAAATCGTGTGGTTGATTTCCCTGATCCTGGCCGTGGTCAGCATCTTAGGCCGGTTCGTCTTGATTCCTTTCGTGACCGTCTACGGGTTCTGGATCATCTGTGTCGCCTGGCTGTTGCTGTTCCTGGGTTCCTGGCTGAAGGGCTTCTGACCGTCCTCATGAGGCCGCCCGGGGGAACACACCCTCGGGCGGCTTTTTCCCTCAACTGGATTCCGCTTTCCGCTGGTAACGCGATGATACCCTGCAGGGGGAAACAGGTTGATAATCGTCGCATTGTCACCCCATAGCCGCAACTTTGCAAACGGCCGCTCACCTCATCACAAACGCGCCGGTATGCACGCGGATCCGGATCCGGCCCGTACGCGGGCACAAGCGCCAGCCCGGTTTTTCGAAGGATACCTCTGGCAATAATGTGATCCAGCAGTTTTTTTTGACCATCCGCGCCACGGGGTTTGGCCGCAATCCAGATCCAATCTTTCCCACCACATAGCGGGCAATAGTAAAAATCACGGCACGCCAGTTCGATCTTAACCCCTGCCAGGTTCACCATTTTTCGAGCCAGCCTGACCATCTCCAGGCTGGCATCAAAAGCGCTTACATCTCTTCTCCCCAATCTGGCGAGTACGATAGCCGGAATGGCCGCGCCGCAACCGATCTCTATAAACCGGGAAGTCGGGTTTCGCAATATGTGAATCGCCAGCATGGCATCCGCATCCATCAGTTGCAGCACCCAACCAATGGAGACAGCCCGGTGTAAACTGTTCTCCAACCAGCCTCGGAAAAGCCTGACCATATCCGGCCATACTTGCGGAAAAAGGGTCTGAATCAGCGACAACCCTTCACCGCTTGAGAATGTAAGCCTCACGGTTGCCCAGGCGCGCGGAAAAAACAAACAATGCGAACAACAGCACGCCGGCGGCAACCAAAAGCAAAAGGAATTCAGTTACCGAAACAGTCATGGCCAGGGCAAACAAAGATTGGGAGTGCGAAAATGACATCACCATCAAAAGAATCAACATGACAACCGCCAACCGCCCCATGCGCGAAAACCACACCAGGAAAATAATCAAACTGACCAGACCGAAAACGCCCGCACCAACCGAGAAAACAAAAGCCGGCAACAGAGCGCCTTCGGGAGTCAGTTTCGGGAACGCGATTAAAGAGAAAACCAGCGCCGGAACAAGGGAAAGCAACACAATCGTTACGGTTTTACTCACCACGATATCCACGATGGAATACCCATAGGCAAAATAGATTTCATGTTTTGCTCGCATGGATTCGGTATACACATATTGGGGCATCAGCATCACAGTGATCACAAAAACAGTCTGAATCAAAAAAGCCGGCCAGAAAAGCGCCCGCAATGACGCGGAAGACAACAGGGTTGATTCTAATTCCCGCAAAGAAAACCAGGCAAGCGTGAAATAGAGCGCATAAAATCCCAGCAACGTGGGCAACCGGTTGGCCGTGCTTCTCATGTCCTTGACCAGAATATGCCTGAAGCGCAACACCCGCGGCTTCATTGCGACCTCTCCTGAGAAGCGGTAACCAGCTCGATGAAGCCGGATTCAAGATCCCTCCCCTGCAGGTCCCTGCGCGGGTCGCCGCCCCAGATCACTTTTCCATCCTTGAGAATGCAGACATTGTGCGCCAGTTTTTCCACCTCCCCCAACAGATGGCTGGTCATCAACAGAGTCATGCCCGATTCCACCCGGCGCTTGAGAATCTTTCGCACGCTCACCTTTCCCAGCGGGTCCAGATGAGACGTGGGTTCATCCAGAAACAGAATTTCGGGCTCCTCCAACAGGGCGCGAATCAGGTCCGCTTTCTGCAGCATGCCCCGGGAATAGGTACCAACACGCGCAGAGCATGTGCATTCAAGCCCGAATTCCTCTATCAATTCCGCCAGGTCACGATCCTTTAACGGCTTGTTTTTGGAAAACAGAAAAAAGCGGCAATTCTGTTGTAACGTCAAATCCGGAAAAAGGCAGGGTGAATGAAACTGGAAAGCACAATTTTTTAACGCGGCAGCCATTCGCACCGACCCTGTATCCGGCTTGAGCAAGCCCAGCAATATGCGGATCAAGGTGGTTTTTCCCGCGCCGTTTGGCCCGCATATTGCCAGGGTTTTGCCCCGTGGCGCCACAATCGCCACATCGTCCAAAACCTGCTTTTTTGCGATCTTCTTGGATACGTGGATTATGTGAATTGCGGTTGGATGATTTTTATCAAATCCCGGTTTTTCTGTTTCCATCGGCAATCCTCCTTGCGGTGACCCGCTCGTAACGCGCGGACAATGCAATTCATACAATAAGGGAGATGTGGGCAATCGCCGCAGATGTCCGGTTTGGGACCCTGCAGGCGGTGGTAAGCGTGCGCCTTGCGCTGACAGGGATCACTCTCAATATCTTTCCAATAACAAAGAAAGAGTTCTTCAGCGGGAATCATGGGACAGGGTTTCAAGCGCCCCTGCCAATCCACCGTCATGGCCCGGTGTCCGCCGCCGCAATTGTACATGGACGCGAAATCGCCTCCGGAAAACTCCATCTCACGGGCAAAAAAACCCGCGTAACGCGCTTGCAAATCCATCATGCGCTCATTCAGTCGTTGTTGGTCCTCCAGGCTGAAGGCTTTTACTGTTTCCACTCCCCGTCCAAAATCAATGCTGGGATGGGCGATAAACGAATCTGCTCCCAGATCCCGGGCCAACAACAGGGTCGGTTCCATGGCGTCGATCTTTTCCGGGGAATCCACCACCATGCCCACACGCAAAACAATACCGAAATCCTTTACCCTGCGAATGGCGTTTACTTCCATTTCGAAACTCCCGGTTACGCCGGTAGTGGCCTCGACCATGGCCGGAGTATGGCCATCCAGGCATACCTGGACCGCGGACATGCAAGGCCCGGCGGCGATCTGTTCCAGGTGACATTCACGCAATTGGCTGCCGTTTGTAATCAGCCCGAGCAGGTCAAAATTCATCATGATAAACGCGATAATTTCATTGAATCGGGGATGGAGCAGCGGTTCTCCGCCGGTCAATTCAACTCCGGCGACGTTTCGCTCATGAAAGTATGTCAGAATCTCTACGGGATCCTGCATGAATCCGCTTCTTTGACTGGATGCGTTCTGATAACAATAGCGACAATGAAAATTGCACTGCCCGGTCAACTCCAGGCTGACTACCTGGGGAATAACACGCTCCAGCGATCCCCCGGTGTCCAGCCTGACCGGTTGGGGATCTTTCACGCATTCCAGAATGTCCATACTGTCCAATTGTTGAATAAAACGCAGGATGTTCTTTACTGATTTCTTTTCCGGTTCCTTTCCCAATAAATCGTGGACAATGGTTCGCAGGCAGTCCCGGCCGTAACAACGGTTCAACAACTCTCCTGCGTGACGGTTTACTGTAAACGCGCGAAAACGCCCTCCACGCGAAGAGACCCGGGAACTTTCACCATGATGTCGCAAGCGCACGTCTTCTCGCAAAGCCGGATAACGATTCAGCATTTTTCTCTCCGTGAAATCATGGGGAGCCGCCTGAAGGCGGCTCCCCGACCCGATCATTTCGGCAGCAGGAACAGCAGGCAATCGGCGCAGGTTGCCGCCACGGACGTGGGAATGATCCCACCCGGGCAGAGCGAACAGGCGCCACAGGTCCCGCATACACCGCAGCTTGCGGTCACCACAATCCTCGGATCAAACATGTTTCCCCCCTTGACTTTGATTTCAATTCCAGGCCATCAGCCTGAAGTCGGTTCCGATCCGGTAGAAGCAAACGGGATGCCAATGTCCAGAAAAACCTGGAATCATCTGTACGAGGAGTTATTCTCAGATCCTGAGCAGGAATTGTTTGCGGCGAGTCTGGCCCTGGTCATC
>JAFGNX010000024.1 GCA_016926835.1 Candidatus Aminicenantota bacterium
GACATGGATGAAACGGTGACCCGCCTTGGACTGGAAGGCGTGGAGATTGTTTCCGGGCCGGACACCATGCCCAACGGCGTACGCGTGCTGCGCGCCAGGGACTGCCACGGTCTGGACCTGGGCTTCGTACAGCAGTCGTAACAAAATGCATTTCCGCGAGCCCTTTCCCGTTGATCAGTTCTCTATCTTTATGAAGTCTTGAAGTTGCGCAGGTAAAAACGGTAGCCTTCAAACTCGGTGCGCAGGATTTTCCCTTCCGCCACCAGGCGCTCCACGATATCGCGGCCGCCCCCGGACCGGGCCAGCAGTTCTTCCACTGCGTCTTCGCGCATGGGGTGCACAGCGGTGATACTGAGCAGGTCCGCCGCCACGTCACCCGTGGACGCGAAGGCGTTGCCCTCGTATCCGGTCAGGGTTTCCACCTTGTCAACGGCGGCGCTCAAAATACGCCAGGCGCGGGTCATGGTTGCAGCATCCGGAGCGTGCACCCCGGATTCCGCCGGCGGGCGGATGGGAATGGAGAGGTAGGCCGTGCCGGGACGCAACAGGTCCAGGAAAGCCGCCAACTCTTCCAGGACCAAGATCGTATCATTGACCCCGCCAACCAGCATGGTTTCCGTAACCAGTCGCCCGGAAAACTCGCGCGAAAAGGCCAGGGCGCCCTCCAGAATTGCCTCCAGTTTCAATGACCCGTGGGGCCGATCCACGGCCCGCCAAGTTTTTTCATCTACTGCATCCATCTTGAGAGACACCCAGTCGGCTTTCGCCAATGCCCGCCGCACATCCGGATTGTCGATCAACGACGCATTCGAGATCACCGCAATCGGGATATTCCGGGAGCGGAGCAAATCGATCTCCCTTTCGAGGTGGATATCCAGGGTGGGCTCGCCGTCTGGCACAAAAGTCAGATAATCCACTGTTTCGCCGTTCTTCTCAGCCGCCGCCAGTTTTTGCGTTACCGCGGCGACGATCTCCCCGGGCGGATAGAACTCTCTGCGCTTGATCGTCATGCGGTCGGTGCGGCCCAACTGGCAATAGATGCAGGAATAGGTGCAATGCTTGGCCGGGATATGGTTGATGCCCAGGCTCTTACCCAGACGCCGTGACGGCACCGGCCCGAAGACGATATCCTCCGGCGCGTGGCAGGGGGAAGTCATGCCATCTCCCCTTTATCCGTCAGCGCTTCCAGTTCCCCAAGGGTGGCTTCAATCACCTTTTTTTCCTTGCGGAAATGGCGGATCATTCGCTCCAGGCATTTGCGGTCTTCCCCCGCCCCCAGAAGACGCCGGCAGTCGTCCATGAATTCCCTTGTACGAGCGACATTGGCGGAAACCTCCCGGGGGATGCGTTCGCTGTCGTGCCTGACCGCGTTTACGGGACAGACATCGTGGCAGAGTCCGCAATGAATACAGGTATCCATATCGATGTCGGCCACGGCGTTTTCCAGGGCGATCGAATCCACGGGGCAAACCTTTACACAGATTCCACAACCCGTACACTCAGACTGGTTGATCCATGGCATGAAACTATCTCCCCCTGCCACCACCACCGCGACCGCCGCCTCGACCTCCACCACGGCCCCCGCCCGTTCCGCGGCCCATGCCGGAACCACGGCCGGGCCCCATGCCGCGGCCGACACCGCGTCCCAGGCCCCGACCCATGCCGCGGCCCGCACCGAATCCCTGAGGTTCGGAACCGGGCTCGCGTAAAGATGGGTCGGCTGGCACATCCACGCGAATGGCATTGACCGGACAGGCCGCGACAGCGTCCCTCACACAGGGGGCCCCGGCGTTTTTCACAATTGCGAGGTCGCCTTCCATGGCGAACCCTTCGGGGCACGTGTCCACGCACCGGCCACAACCGGTGCAAAGCTTATTGTCAATCCAAACCATGGGTAAACCTCCTCGAATAAAATCGGGTCCCAGTTACCGTGAAAGCCCGTAACGTTACAATATAACACCAAAACATGCGTTTGTGCCCCAACGATTCGCAAAAAATAAAAATTGAACCGGTGTACCGCCTGGTGAACCCGTGGACATGTTTCCGGATTCACGGTCCGCATTGTCCCGATCCAGTTGACTTACCGGGCTTTTCTATGCTACCGTAGATGTTGAAATCCGCCGCATATCCATCCAGGAGAGGCATCATGACCAAGAACGCATCCACCCCGGAAGAACCGTTGTTCACGGCCGCCGAAGACATCGACGTACAAGCGATCATGGCCGATATTCAACGGCAGATCGAGGAAAAGAAATCCGCGGGCCTGCTGCGCCAGGTAGAGATTGACGAGATCGAAGAGATGGAACTGCAGCCCCTTCCCGACTTCCTGGAAATCCCCAATGTCTACGAGAACCACCTGTATCCCGGCCGGGAAGCGGAGGATTTCATTCCCTTCCACCTGGAACCCGAACAGGAAGGGGGCGCGATCAAAAAAACGCTCGGCCTGTTACGCCGCCTGTTGATGCCGCTTTTGCGTTTCATGCTACGGCCATTTCGCACGGATCTGCAGAACCTGATCGTGGAACTGCACAACACCAACTGCCGCGACATCCACCACCTCAAAACCATGATCCCGGTCGTACAGCAAAGCAAAGAGTACGTCAAGTTATTGCACAACACCATCAACAACATGATTGTGGAAGCATCCAAGCTGAAAATCGAAGAAGAATTGCTGAAAACCAAGATCAAGGTATTGGAAGACAAGGCTTCCTTCCTGGAAGCGCGCCAGCGGGCGATCGAGAAAAAGCTCTACGGCGATTCATGAACGTACACCAGTTCCTGACCTCTTACTCCTACGGAGACGCCATCGGCAACGAGGCCCTGGAAATCCGCAACTTCCTGCGTGGCCGCGGCATCCAATCCGAAATCTTTTCGCTTTTCTATCACCCCCGCTATGCCGGCCAGATTATCCCTTACAAAGAATACGGCAACCAGGCCAGTGCCGACAACGTGGCCGTTTATCACTTTTCCATCGGCTCACCGGTGACCAAAGCCTTTCTGCGCCTGCCGGACCGCAAGGTCATGATCTACCACAACATCACGCCCCACCACTTTTTCCTGGATTATCACCGCGTTCTGGCCAAGGACTGCTTCAAGGGCCGCGTGGAACTCAAAAGCCTGGTGGGAAAAGTCGACCTGGCGTTGGGGGACTCAGCCTACAACGAAAATGAGCTAAAAGAGCTGGGGTTTTCCCCCACGGGCGTTTTGCCCCTGGTGATGGATTTTGAAAGGTTTTCCCGCCCCCTGGCGCCCGTAATTCATGATATCTTTAACGACAGCCGCACCAATATTCTGTACGTGGGGCGCATCATTCCCAACAAGCATATCGAGGATGTCATCCGGGTGTTTCATTTTTACCAGCGTTTTTTCAACCCCAATTCCCGCCTGTTGCTGGTGGGGGAATATCGGGGTTTTGAACGCTACCTGTCCGCCTTACAGAAAATGGTTTCCCGCCTGGAAAACGCCCACGTGCACTTTACCGGGCATGTGCCCGAAGATGAGCTGATCACTTATTTTCGCCTGGCTCACGTTTACCTGCACATGAGCGAGCATGAAGGTTTCTGCGCGCCCGTACCGGAGAGTTTCCACCTGGATATCCCGGTAGTGGCCTTTGATGCCGGCGCCGTTGCGGAAACCATGCGTGGCGGCGGCCTGCTGATACATAAAAAATCGTTTGTTCAAATCGCCGCTCTGCTGGATCGCGTGCTGCGGGACGAGGCCCTGCGCAAACGGGTCCTGGAAAGCCAGCGCCGGGTTGTACGGGAATACCGGCGCGACCAGACCGGTCGGATACTTTTGGATCACCTCAAGCGGTTGACCGGCAACTATCCGGCACTGGACAACAACAGCGGCGCGCCCTCATGATTGCCAACGCCCTGATCGTGCGCTACGGCGAGATCGGTTTGAAAGGACGCAACCGCTCCCACTTTGAGAATCAGCTATGCTCGGATATCCGCGGTTTCCTTAAGAACGAAGGTGTGCCATTCCATTCGGTGGACCGCACCCACGGCCGCATTTACGTCCGGGGTATCAGCAGTGAGGTTTCCCTGGAACGGGTTCTGGGAATCCGCTCCTTCAGTCCCGCCCTTGAAGTCCCCCGCAACATGGAGGATCTGGAAGCGGCAACCGCGCAACTCTATCCCCTTGTACGTGAGGCCGGCAGTTTTCGCATCAGTTGCCAACGGACAGACAAGGATTTCCCCCTCACGTCCATGGAGGTGGAACGCCGCCTGGGTGAACGTGTGCGCCTGGACACCGGGGCAGCGGTCAAACTGAATGCTCCGGGATTCAACCTTGAAGTCGAGATCGGCCGGGACACGGCTTTTGTCTTTTTTCGCCGCACCTCCGGTTTCGGTGGTATGCCCTACGGCAGCGCCGGGAAACTGGTTTCACTCATCTCCAGCGGAATCGATTCGCCGGTGGCCACATTTCTGATGATGAAACGCGGGGTGGAACCCATTCTATTGCATTTTTCTATGGGAAAGGATGAGCGCGAAAAAGTGGAACGCTTGCGCCGGCAACTGGAACGATACGCCGCGGGCCGGCGCATCCGTCTTGAGGTTATCGAACATGGCGATCTTTTTAAAAGTCGCTTCGACACACTGCACAAAGACCGCCGCATCGGCCCCTACCTGTGCATTATCTGCAAATTCCTCATGCACCGCCATGCGGGCGAACTGGCCCGGCACACGGGAGCGCTGGGAATCATTACCGGAGACAGCCTGGCCCAGGTGGCTTCCCAGACCCTGAGCAACCTGGCCGCTTACCGTACCCGCTCCGGGCTCCCCGTCTACAGTCCCTTGATCGGTCTGGACAAGGTGGAAATCATCGAACTGGCCCGGCGCATCGGCACCTACGACCTCTCCATCACCGAAGCCAAGGGTTGCACTCCGCCTTCCAACCCCCGCACCCACGTGGACCCGGAAGTTTTTCAGTCCATCCTGGAAGAATCAGGCCTCGAACGGGGGGACGGTTCTTGACAATTTGACATTTTGCGTTTATTCATTACAACCAACGCGGAAGCCTCAATCAGCATTTGATCAAATTCATAGATATATCGGCTATATGGCCAAAATGTCAAATTGTCAAGAACCGTCCCCCAAAGCTGCGTAGTAGTCCAGGCGGCGGTTACCGACTTTCTGGCTGCGCACCAGTTTCATCCAGTGCGAAGAAAAATCCCGCAGTACCGGGCGTTCCAGGATCACTTGTCCATCCGGCGCCAGTACCTCGCGCTTGGCCACCACCTTGATGGGATCCGCGTACTCCAGCAGGCCATACGGCGGGTCCAGGAAAACCAGGTCGAATTTGAAACCGTCTTTGGCCAGGCGAATCACGCTGCGGTTGTAGTCGCCATTGATCACCCGGTAGCGGTCCGGCGGCACGCCGATCTTTTCCAGGTTGTACTTCAGGGCCTTGACGCAATCAGTCAACTCTTCCACGAACACCACGTAACGGGCCCCGCGGCTAAGGGCTTCGATGCCGATGTTGCCGGTGCCGGCAAAACCGTCCAGAAAAACAGCTTCGCGCACCTCTGATTGCATGACGTCAAAAAACGCCAACTTTACCCGCGCCGTGGTGGGGCGGACATCGGGATGGCGCACGGACCGCAATTTGCGTCCCTTGTACAACCCACTGAATATGCGCAACATGAAAAAAGAATACCCCGGAATCCCCTTTCCCGTCAACCGCTAACGACAGGCGTGTTTTACTTGCGGGTGACTTTGACCGAAGCGTTCTCCAGGGTGCGCATGGACAATTCCAGCCCCTGGGTGCCGTCACCCACGCCGTTGACCAGGGTGGGGCCGCTGGTTTTATCGGACAGGTCCACTTTGCGCCAGAAGTGATAACCCGAGGCTTCAATGGTTTCCTTTGTGTTGGTTTTGAATTCCAGGCTGGGTTCTTTCTTCGCGAACGCTTCCAGCTCGAAACGGAACGCCTGCAGGTCATTCAGCCCGTGGACGATGGCCGGCAGGGATTCGGGCGTGAAAACTTTCTTCCAATCCGCCGCCTGGCTGAAAACGAAATGCAACGGAGCTTCTTCCTGGAAGAATTCCAGCTCTTCTTTCGTGATCACGCCGTCATCGTTCAGATCCGTGCCCGTGAAGCTTCCGCTCACGGCCGCGGTGCCATCGCTTTCCACAATCTTGAACTCATAGTGGTTACCATTCCCGCCGCAGGCCAGAAGAAAGAAGAAGGTTGTCAGTCCCAGTAAAGCCAAAGCCGCTTCCCCGTATCTCATTTTGCCCTCCCGAATTAAAAAGTTTCGTACCCCCGGGTTCGCGGCTACAGCCGCCAAATCCGTCCCCGCGGTAGTTATTCTAAATCGCCGCCGGCGGCATGTCAAAATAGAAAAGTTAAAAAGTTGAAGAGTTGGGGAGTTGGAGAGATAAGAAGTAGGGGCGACCGGCCGGTCGCCCGTTCTTGGTAAAAAAGACAGGTAGCAGGAGACAGGAGACAAGGGGCGGGGTTACACCCGCCCGTACATTTTTCATTTTTCCCTTGATGCCGCCGCTAGCCTCTTGCCCCTTGCCGGATTTCAACTTTAGACTTTCAACTCTACCGCCCCTCGCCGGCAGCAGCGTTTGACACAGACGGGGATTTGGTATAGGATGTACTTCACAATTCAACTTTTCTAATGGATACGTATACGTCTAATGATCGTTCGCATCGCAGATCAGGCCGGTTTCTGTTTCGGCGTCAAGAGAGCCCTTGAACTGATCCATGGACTTCGCAATGAAGGACGGGACATTCAGGTTCTCGGTGAATTAATCCACAATCAGTCCGTTCTTTCCGATTTGACCCGAAAAGGAGTGGCCTGTATCCAGGATCGCTTCGAAGCGGATCCGAAAAAAACCCTGGTGATCCGTACCCACGGCATTCCCGCGGATGAAGAGGAAAAA
Organism: Candidatus Aminicenantota bacterium; assembly: GCA_016926835.1. Lineage (GTDB taxonomy): Bacteria > Acidobacteriota > Aminicenantia > UBA2199 > UBA2199 > UBA876. The sequence goes on from JAFGNX010000024.1 coordinate 6,900, forward strand.
CTCCGCCAAGAGGGATTCCAACTGCTGGATGTCACCTGCCCCCTGGTCAAAAAAACCCACTGTATTATCGAGCGCTTTGAAAAGGACGGCATCCCCGTGGTAATCGTGGGCGACCGCAACCACCCGGAGATCATCGCAGCCAGCAGTTACGCCACCGACCCGATCATCGTCAACTCGCTGGAAGAGGCACGGGCCGTTCCGGCCATGCCGGTGATGGGCGTGGTGGCCCAAACCACCCTGGATCTGGATTTCTTTGGCGAGATCGAAGCCGTCCTGGCCGAACGGGCGGATCACCTGGAAGTACACAACACCGTGTGTGAAGCCACACGTGAACGCCAGGAAGCCGTGCGCCGCCTGGCCCCACAAGTGGATTGCGTGGTGGTGGTCGGCGGTCACAATTCCTCCAACACCAAAAAACTGGCCCACATCGCCCGGCGCCACAATCCCCGCACCATTCATATCAACGGCAGCTTGGACCTGGACAAACCCGAGCTGCAGCGCCTGATACGGGATTGCCGCATCGTGGGTATCGCGGCCGGGGCGTCAACCCCGCCGGAGGAAATCGAACGTGTGCGAAATTACCTGTCCGAATACAGCCCCAAAACGGAAACTCGATTAGATATAGATCAAAGGAGAATGCAAAATGGATAAACCCAAGGATATCGACCAGATTCCGAATGGAGATGAATTCGGAGATCTCATCAAGGAATACGACCTGAAAACCATTGAAGACAACGAACCGGTTGAAGGCATCATCGTCGCGGTTGAAGCGGACCGTGTGATCATCGATATCGGCCACAAAACGGAAGGGATCCTGGACCGCAAGGAAATAGAAGACTGGGAAGGAAACGTGTCCAGGAAAGCCGGTGATACCATTACGGTCATGCCGCTGCGCGCGAACCGCAAGGAAGGCTATATCGTAGTCAGCCACAAAGAGATCGCCAAACGCCAGGGATGGGAAAATGTGCAGAACGCGTACGAGCAGCGCACGCCGATCCAAGGCAAGGTCGTTCGCGAAGTTCCCGAAAACAAGGGGTTCATGGTGGATATGGGTGCGGAGATGTTTCTGCCCATGAGCCAGGCGGACATCCGCCGCATCAAAGACCCGTCCCGCCTGCTGGGAAAAGACTTCATGTTTCGTGTCACCCGCCTCAATCCCAAAGACCACTCAGGTGTCGTATCCCGCAAAGTCATCCAGGAAGAAGAACGCCGGGAAAAGGTCAAGGATCTGTTTGACAACCTGAAGCCGGGTCAGGTGGTGAAAGGTGAAGTCAGCACCGTGACCGACTACGGCGCTTTTGTCAATATCGGGGGTATCGACGGCCTGGTGCATCGGGACAACATCTCTTACGGTCGGGTCAACCACCCCAAAGACAAACTGAAACGTGGAGACGAGGTCGAAGCGCTGGTGTTGAGTCTCGACCGGGAGAAACAGAAGATCTCCCTGGGCATGAAACAACTGCACAATGACCCCTGGGAAAACATCGAAGAGAAATACCCGGTGGGTACCAGACTGGTGGCTCGGGTGACCAAGATCGTGGATTTCGGCGCATTCATCGAGCTGGAAGACGGCGTGGAAGGCCTGCTGCACATTTCCGACCTGACCTGGGAAGGAAAACCCAAGACCGTGGAGGAATACGTGGCCGTGGGTGACCAGATGTGGGTGCAGGTGATTGAACTCCATCCGGAAGAAAAAAAGATCAAGTTGGGCTTGAAACAACTGGAAATGCGTCCTGAAGAAAAATACATCGATCATCACCATCCCGGTGAAGTCGTCAAGGGCTTGGTCAAAAAGATTCTCAACTCGCGCGTGTTCGTCGAGCTGGAGCCTGCGGTTGAAGGCGTGGTGAAAATTTCCGACATCAGTTATTTCCGCATCGATACCCCGCGGGAATTTCTCAAAGAGGGTGAAGAAATCTCCGCCGTCATCCTGGACCGCGAACTGGACCAGAACAGCAAAGTCAAACTCGGTCTCAAGCAATTGACCGATGACGAATGGAACGATTTCTTTGCCCAGAATCCCCCTGGTTCCATAGTCGATGTAAAGGTAAAACGGGTGCTGGAACGTGGCGTAGCCGTGGAAATCAGTCGCAATATCGAGGGCTTTGTGCGCATCGGCGAAGTAGATGAAAACCGCATTACGCCGGAAGAACTTCAGGACATGGTAAAAGCGGGCGAGCAACGCCAAGCGACGGTTGTGACCACCCACCCGGACAAAAAACGGGTTTATCTCAGTTTCCGCGCCGTAGCCAAGCAAAAGGAACGCGAGGAAATTGAAAAGTACATGACCCCCAGTTCCGATTCCATCACCACCATCGGCGACCTGTTGCAGAACGAAATCGACAAAAAAAGCGACTGACCCATGAAACGCCCGGATTCCCCCGTGTTGCGGAAACGTTGGATACGGGGTTTCTTTGCGCGGGGGATATGTCCCATCAGCAACGGGATTCCCCTTCTGATCATGGCAGCCTTGCTGATCGGGGCGTGCGGAAGGAATCCGACGCCACCGAAATACATCTTTTTACTGACCCTGGATACAACGCGGAAAGATGCCATTGACTGCACTCCCGGCAATGCCGATACACCTCATCTGGCCCGATTGGCGTCACGCGGGCGCACCTGGACCAATGCTTTCGCCCTGACCCCCATCACCCTGCCCTCCCATCTGAACATGCTCTACTCAATGCCCCCGCACCTGCTTAAGGTTTACAACAACGGACAGGTAAAAGAGATTCCTCATCCCAGCCTGCCGCAACTGCTGGGATCCCGGGGTTACCGGTGCGCAGCCGCGATTTCCCTGGGGGTATTGAAAAGAGATTTCGGCACAGCCAAGGGTTTCGACTCATATGCCGAAAATTTCCGCCCCAACCTGTGGTACCGTACCGCCGAGGAAGTCAATCGAGATGCTTTCGCCGCCCTGGACCGCTTTAAGAGTGAAAAGGCTTTTTTCTGGTTTCATTATTCCGATCCCCACGAGCCGTATTATCCTCCCCGTTATAAAGAAAGATTCCGTGTTTTTCTGGAAGGGCGCGAAATCCACTCCCACCTGAGTACGGATCAGCCCCGGGTCATGGTTGACTTTGTGGTACAACCCGGCCGCACCCGCCTTGTTCTGGACACCGAAATTCCCGAGGAATTCAGGGTTCCTGGTGAGAAACGGGTCCGGTTCATTTCCTACCAGGATTTTTCCCTGATTCCGGAAACCGGAAATGAAAACGTGATTGAGCTCAAAATCCCCCGTCACTGGCGCCGGACCCGGAACAAGCGCCAGATCAACTATCTGGCATCACGCTTCCGGTCTCCCCTTGAAATCACCAACCGGGATTCCCAACCTCACCGCATACGCATCTCCTTTCTCTATCGCATGCTGGAACATCCCGACTCGCGCCCCGGCCTTTACAAAGAACAGGTCAGATATATGGACAGCCAGATCGGGCTGTTATTACAGGCAATTCGGGAACGCGGCATGATGGACGACTCCCTGTTCCTGGTAATCGGAGACCACGGTGAGGGGCTGGGAGAGTACCGCAACCATTACGGTCACATCCACTATCTCAATCCCCTCTATACGCGTGTGCCGTTGATCCTGGCCGGGAAAGGCATTTCTCCGGCTCCGTCATCATCTGACCTGGTTTCCACGCTGGATGTAGCCCCCACTTTGCTGGAAATCGCCACATGCAGAAAACCCGACTTCATGGAAGGGTTGTCGCTGCTGGAAAAAAGTCCGGCCCGGCGAATCGTGCTGGAAACCTACTCCCCCGAAGCGTATTTCAACGCGTTTTCTATCGTGGCCCCCCCCTGGCAGATCATTCACTATCCGGGCCGTCCGGACGAAAAAATTGAACTAATCCATTTGGAGAACGATCCACTTGGGATTCGCAACCACTTCGAAGACACCACGGATCAGAAAGTAAAATCCGAACTGTACAACGCCGTTCTCAAGATATCCCGCGCGTTGATCGCGTCAAAGGGGCGTCCCGGCCAGATCGATAAACGCCACGAAGAGATTTTGAAATCACTGGGGTACTTATGAACCGCATCAACGCTCCCCGGGGCACCCGGGACATTGTGTATCCGGAAATCACTGACTGGCAGATGCTGGAAGAACGGATACGTGAGTTTTACTCGCGTTTCCTGTACCGCGAAATCCGTACCCCCATATTTGAACACAGCGAATTGTTCCATCGGGGCATCGGCGACACCACCGAAGTCGTCCAGAAAGAGATGTACACTTTCGAGGACAAGGCGGGTCGCAGCCTGACCCTGAGGCCCGAGAATACGGCTTCCGTGGTCAGAGCCGCCATTGAGAACAACCTGCTGGATACCGCGTTCCCGCTGCGCTTCTTCTATATCGGTCCCATGTTCCGCTATGACAAGCCCCAGAAAGGCCGGTTCCGCCAATTCCACCAATTCGGTATCGAAGTGTTTCGCGAAGAAAGCCCGGAACTGGATGCGGAGGTGGTGTATGCCGCGCACGCTTTCCTGGAAGAATTGGGACTGCATGATATTTCCCTGGAGATCAACTCCGTGGGTTGTGATGAATGCCGGCCGGCTTACCTGACAGTGCTGCGACAAGAGGCACAGGCACGGCAAGAGGAACTCTGTCCCGATTGCCGACGCAAAGTCGACACCAACCCCTTGCGTATTTTTGATTGCAAGCAACCGGGCTGCCGGTCGGTCGCGGTCGCGTTTCCCACCATTGCCAACCACCTCTGCCCGGGTTGTTCGGACCACTTCACTGGAGTTCAGGCCGGATTGGATGCCTATCAAGTCCCCTATACAGTGAATGAACGCATGGTGCGGGGATTGGACTACTATACCCGCACCGCTTTTGAGATCACTTCAAGCCGCCTGGGCGCCCAGAACGCCATCCTGGGCGGCGGACGCTACAATCGCCTGATTCATGACCTCGGCGGACCGGACATCCCGGGAATCGGCTTTGCCGCCGGCATGGAACGGCTGCTGCTTCACTTGGAAATGCCCCCGGCAGAAAAGCCGGCGTTGTGTTTTCTGGCCTGCCAGTCGGCCGAATACCGTCTCCATGTCATGAAACTGGCGCGCATGCTGTGGCAAGCCGGATACCACGCCTTCGTCGATTACTCCCACGCCAACCTGAAAAAGCAATTCCGGCGTTCCGATCGCATGGCCGCGGATTTTACTCTGGTCCTGGGAGAAGAAGAAGTGTCCTCCGGACAGTTGACCATCAAGGATATGGCCCGGCAGGAACAGGTCCGCATTCCCCAACAGGAGCTGCTGGAATGGATGAATCAACGCAAAAAATAGGGCGGGAATGGTTCTGCGGAGATGTTTCGCCCTCATTGCTGGGTCAGGAATTAACCCTGTTCGGCTGGGTGCGTACCAAGCGCGAGATGGGGGGCGTTACTTTCATTGACCTGCGCGACCGCAGCGGCATTGTGCAGGTGGTTTTCGATGA
>JAFGNX010000025.1 GCA_016926835.1 Candidatus Aminicenantota bacterium
TAATTCCTGTCGCATGCCTTGTCACTACAACCATCTGCGCCATTTCGCGACAATCCTTGTGAGAAATGCAGGCTAGTTGCGGGCGGGAAAATCAGCGGAACAGCAGGTCCATGACTTTGGGAATCGACCAGCAGGAACGTTCCACGCGTTCCTCGATCTTTTCCGCCACCAAGCCCGTTTCTTCCAGGTGAGGGCGGATCCGCCGGGCGCAAAGTTGCGCTTTCTCAACCGGATCCGTCAAAGTTTTGAGAATCTCGTTGTCTTCATCCAGGGTGGACAACAGGGACATGGCGCGGTTGATCTTGGCGGTAAACTTGTGGATGAACCCCAGTTGGGGATCGAGCAGGCCGCTTTCCTTTTCCACCAGGCCCGAAGGGAAATCCCGCACCGCGTCCAGCAGGATGCGCTGGTTTTTCAGTGCCGCGGGAATCACGTGGGCGCGCAAAAGGAAGCGGGCCACCCGCAACTCCATTTCCACGGTTTTGGCATAGATTTCGGTCTTTACCATTACCCGCGCCCGTGCCTCGTTTTTCGTCAGGATGCCGTGACTTTCCAGCAGCGCGGTATTTTTGCCGCTGCCCAACAGGGCAACCGTGTCCGGAACCGTTTCCGGCACGGTCAATCCCCGGTGCCGGGCTTCATCGGCCCAGGTGCGGGTGTAATTGTCTCCCTCGTGGATAATGTCTTTATGCACAGCGATGATCTCGGCCAGGACACTGGCCGCCCGGCGGGGATCTTTGATTCCTTTCACCGCCCGCGCCACCTGGATGAAACCTTCCGCGGCCATGGTGTTGACCATGGCCAGGGGAAAGGCCAGGTTGGCTGAAGAGCCGGGCATGCGGATTTCAAACTTGTTTCCCGTAAACGCCACGGGTGAAGTGCGGTTGCGGTCCGACAGGTCGTGGCGTACGCGCGGGATCCCCGATTCCACGCCGATGGTGCGGTCCCCGCGGCGCGGTTGCATGGCGAACGCTTCGGGGTTTTTCAGGATCGACTGGATTTCGTCTCCCAGGTAGACTGAAACAATGGCGGGAGGGGCTTCGTGTCCTCCCAGGCGCAGCTCATTACCCGGCGATGCCAGTACCGCCTGCAGCAGGTCCTCGTATTGATGCAGCCCGCTGATGAAACCGGCCAGCACGGAGAGGAAAACCAGGCGGGATGAACGGTTGCCGTTGGGCAACAGGAGGTTGCGTCCCGCCTCGTCCATGAGCGACCAGTTCAGGTGCTTGCCGCTGCCGTTGAAACAGGCGAAAGGCTTTTCGTGCAGCAGGCAGACCATGCCGTGGCGCCGGGCCGTGTCCTGCAACAGGTCCATGAGGATCTGGTTGTGGTCCACCGCGATGTTGGCTTCCTCGTACAGGGGCGCCACTTCGAACTGGTTGGGCGCCACCTCGTTGTGGCGGGTTTTCAGGGGGATGCCCAGCCGGATACAGAGCCGGTCCACCTCTTCCAGGTAAGCCAGCACGCGTTCCGGGATGCGGCCGAAATAGTGGTCTCCCATCTGCTGGCCGCGGGGCGGACGGGCCGCGAACATCACCCGTCCCAGTGTGGCCAGGTCCGGTCGCTCACGGTAACGGGATTCATCTACTAAAAAGAATTCCTGTTCCGGTCCCACCATGTTGCGGATGCGCGTGGGGCGGGAGCGAAAACAGGAGATCAACTCCGACGCCGCTTCGTGGATGCGACGCAGGGAGCGCAACAGCGGGGTTTTCTTGTCCAGTACCTCGCCGTTGAGGCCGAAAAAGACCGAAGGGATGTAGAGCACACCTCCCTGTTCCCGGGGGATCACGAACACCGGAGAAGTCGGGTCCCAGGCCGTATAGCCCCTGGCTTCAAAAGTGGAGCGCATGCCGCCGTGAGGAAAGGATGAGGCGTCGGGTTCGCCCTTGACCAGGTCGCGGCCCGAGAAGCGGCACAGCACTTGCCCCGGGGTTTCGTAATCCAAAAAAGAATTCTGTTTGCCCGCGGTCAAGCCGGTCAACGGAGAGAACCAGTGGGTGAAATGGGTGACGCCCAGCGCGGCCGCCCATTTCTGGATTTCGCGCGCCACCGCGTCCGCCACGGCGGGATCCAGCTCGCGGCGTTCCTCGACCGTGCGCTGCAGGCCGCGCCAGGAAGTCGGGGGCAACAGGTCTTTCAACTTGTCAAGGTTCAACACATGCGCGCCGAAGGATTCAGGCATATTCCGGCTCCATTGTTCCTTTTTAGAATACCGTCTGCAAATATACACCCCTTCAACTTGACAGGCAAGGCGGGCGGGGTAAAATGGGAAAACCATGGTTGGCGTGAACAAGGACATTCATCCCCGTTCCATGGCTGTACTGGAGCAGGCCGTGGCGGCCGAATCGCGGCTTCGGCCCGATGTAATCGAGACTCCCCTGATTGAATCAGCGGCGCTGGGGAAGAGGACCGGGTGTCGCTGTTGGCTCAAACTGGAGAATCGCCAGGTCACGGGGTCGTTCAAGGCGCGCGGAGCCATGGCTTTTCTGAGCGCGCTTTCACAGCGCCCCGCCGGGGTGGTGACCGCGTCCACGGGCAATCACGGACTGGCCGTGGCCTGGGCGGGAAAGCGCTTGGGTGTTCCGGTTACCGTGGTGGTGCCGAAGAACGTGTCATCGCATAAAGCGCACGGTCTGGAAGCAGCCGGAGCCGCGCTGGTAAGCTGGGGAGACGACGTGGTGCGGTCGGAAGCCCGTGCCCGGGACCTCGCGCGCGAGTCCGGGTATGTTTACCTTCCCCCTTACAACGATTTGCGGGTGATCGCCGGCCAGGCCGGGGTGGCCCTGGAAGTGGAA
>JAFGNX010000179.1 GCA_016926835.1 Candidatus Aminicenantota bacterium
CATGGGGGAATCCCTCATGCACCTGGGGAATCGGGATGAAGCCATCCGTTTGTTTACCCGCTCCCTGGAAGAGGAGCCCAACCAGCCGTCGGTGCGGGAGATGGTTGAGAAACTGAAAACGGAGAACAAAAATGACGAAAAACCAATCCGGAAGCCGCAATAGCATCGGGTTTGCTTTTCTGCTGATCCTGCTGATCGGACTGTCCGCCTGCAGCCACCTGCAGCGCATGGAAAAACAGTTGCCCCCGGGTGACCGCGAATTCATCCAGGAAGTCCGCTACATTATCACCACCGAAGAGCGCAAGCAATATGTAAACATTCCCGCAACGGAACGGGCCGAATTCCGCCGCGATTTCTGGCGTCGTCGCGATCCCTCTCCGGATACGGATCGCAATGAATACAGAGAAACTTACTACGCTCGGGTTGCAGAGGCCAACCGCTTGTTCCGCAGTGAAGGCAGGGAGGGGTGGTTGACCGATCGCGGCCGCGTTTTCGTGCTGCTGGGGCCGCCGGATCACCGCCAGGTCTATCCCATGGGTTACAGTTTCTACGAACCCCCGGTGGAAGTCTGGCGCTACGGCTTTTTCCCCATCATTTTCGTGGATCGCTATCACCAGGGCAAGTACGAGATGGCCGCCGCCAACGCCTATTACCTCAACGCGGTGGCCCGTGCCCAGATCCGTCTGAACCAGCCACAGGAAGATCTGGAGAAAGACGGCAAACTGAATTTCGAAATCAACACCAGGGCGGAGGGCGTCAATACAGTCCGGGTGAATCTGCAGATTCCCCCCGGCATGCTGTTGTTCACCCGCGACGGTGATGAATACAAAGCCGTCCTGGAAGTGAGGGCCGAGCTGGCCGGCGCGGACGAAAGCGAGATCTGGAGCATGAACCGCTCGTATCCCTTTTCGATCACGGAAAAGCAACTGGACGAGGTGAGCCGGGGTTTCCCCGTTGATTTTGTCGTTGAGGCCGAAGCCGCCGGCGAGTACACCCTGACGGTTCGTGTGTCCAATAAGGGTGATGACAAAGTGGCAGAACAGAGTGTGAAAGTCCGGGTACGCTGACCCGGTGGAAAATCGATATACCATGCAATAGTCGGAGGCAACCATGAAACACAGAGTTTGGATTGTTTTGGCAATGACGGTGATCGTCGTGGGCCTGTTGGCATCCCCCATGGAGGCGCAGCGTTTCAGCCGCGGCAAAGCCAGGTTGAGCGGTGAAGTAAAGGACGAAGCGGGCAATCCTGTTACCGGCGCGCAGGTGGAACTGATTTTTGAAGATGAGGTGTCCAAGTTCAAAACCACCACGGACGAAAAAGGCGAGTGGGCGGTGATCGGCCTGGGCAGCGGACAGTTCCGCATTGTCGTGACCGCGGACGGCTACATCCCGTCGCAGCAAATGGTCATGGTCAGTCAATTGAACCGCAATGACAAAGTGCTGCATACCTTGAAAAAGGCAGAACAACCCATCATGCATGAAGATCTGCTCAAATACCTGGAACAGGGGAATACCCACTTCCAGAATCGCGAATTCGACGAAGCGATTGCTGAGTATCAGAAAATCCTGGACAAACACCCGGAGATGTACACGGTCTTGTTCAAGATCGGTGATTGCTACCGTGAGAAACGCGACCTGGACAAGTCGGTCGAGATATACAACAAGGTGGCCGAACTGGCGGTCGCCAAACAGGACAACAGCGTGCATGCCCAGGCCCTGGGCAACCTGGGCGCCATCAGCATTCAACGCCAGGATTTTGACCAGGCCAACCAGTACTTTCAACAGGCGATTGACCTGAACCCCGAAGACGAGATCCTGGCCTACAACGTGGCCGAAATCAACTTCAACAACAACAACGTGGACCTGGCGATCAAGTACTATCAGATGGCCGCCGAAGTCAAGCCCGACTGGAGTCTGCCGCATCAGAAACTGGGATACTCCTATTTAAACAAGGGGGATTTCGCGGCCGCAAGGGCCAGTTTCCAGAAGTTCCTGGAATTGGAACCGGAAGGCGAACAGGCCGCCATTATTCAGGAATTGCTCAGTTCCTTGCCGGAGGCCTGAAAAACACGATGTTTTCGCGCCCCGCTCACTGCGGAAGCGGGGCGGGAATGAACACATGAACCACCCGGCCGTGAAAATTTGCCTGGTTTTGCTGGTTTTCACATTTGCGGGAGTTTTTCAAGCGCAAGGCGCGGCAGAATCCAGGGAAAACCTGGCGTCCATTGTAACCATTCCGGATCCGTTTGCGCGCATGTCCGCTTTGGAGGAATTCTACCGTCACAGCCGCAGCGACCCCGAAACAACCGGGGTCGATCGCAACCTGTTGCTGCACTTGACCGATACCGCATATCAGATCCGCAATTTTCCCCTGGTCCTGCGCTATGGTGAAGAAGGTTTGACCCGGGATTGGAACAATCCCCGTCTGAAGATGGCGCTCTATTATTACGTGGCGCGGGCCTGCGAGGAACAGGGCGTCAACACCGCCAAGGCCTTGCGCTACGCGGCATTCATCCAGGAGTTGGCGCGGGTGGAGGATCCCCTGCGCGCGGACGCGGTGATCTGGAAACAATTCGTCGCTCCGGCGCAACGCCTCGTGATGCGCCTGCGCGCGAGCCGTGCCAGAGATGCTGCCGATTGGCAACAGGCAACGGAATCCGGAATCATTGCCTTGGAACTGGATGCCAATGAAGAAGCCGGCAAAGAATTGTACGAAACCGCTTTGCGCGCCCGCCTGCATGAGCAGGGAGGCGCAGCCGCGGTTGCGGCCCTGCAAGCCCTGTGCCGTTCACCCCTGGCCCGGCCTGAGTACCTGAATCGCCTGGCTTTCTGGCATTCCCAGGATGACCGCCCGGACATGGCCGCCGAACTGTTGATCACTTCCTATGGCATGAAACGCGACCCCGCGGTAGCCTATACCATCGGCAAGTTGTTACAGAAGACTCGCCTGCCGGAAGCGCTCGATTACCTGGCCGAAGCCGTGAAAACGGGAAAAGGGGAAACAGCCACCCGGGCCCGGCGCCTACTGGAGCACCTGTTTTTTAACGTGCATGCCGTTGATCTTTCCCCGGCGGAGCAGGAAAAAGCTTTCGCGCAACTGATGCAGGACGCGTCCCGGCGGGTTCGCGAAGGCACAACCAAGCCGGGCTTTGAATAAGGAATAAGGAAGAATGAATAAAAAAGCAGTAAAAGAACGGAATCGCAAAGCTCGGTTTGTCTCCTGATTTCTTATTCATTATTCACGGCACGATTGGCTAAGGGTGGTGGCAAGTGGCGGAAGGAACACTTTGTGAACGGTGTTCCCGCCCGCAACTTTCTCTCAACTTGCTCAGCTTCTCAATTCTTTACGCTTCGGTGTTGAGAATCGCGGTCAGGATGGGTTCAGCGTCTGCGGAAACCTGTGGCGGTGGATCGCCCCAGCTCATTTTGATCCCCCTTTCACGCGCGCTCCATTCCAGGTGGCTGGCGGCAATGCCCATGTCTATGGCTTGCAGGTCGACTGCAGGAACCAGGCGCTGGTAGCCGGGAGTGCGGACAAGGTAAAGGTCCAACTGGTTTTCCCGGACCACGACCCGCCAGGGCTGGCGATTGGATGCGGAAGGGGCCCGGCGCAGGTTTTCCAGCAGGGGAGCCAGGTCGGTGCGGCGGGATGGATCAAAAGAGTCGCCCCAGCGGTGGTGAAAACACAATTCTTCGATGGGACGGCGCGCGCCTTTTCCTGAGCTCCAGCGAACCAGACGGTCACGCAGGGTACGGCGCCCGGCGGCAAGGCCCAGGGCCACCACGGCCGGAACCTTTTCCTCAGCGGAAAGGTCCAGGATGCGTCCACAAGTGCGGCGGTCAAAGACCCCCCCGATCCAGCAGCTCTGAATGTCGAGGTACGTGGCCAACATGAGGGTGGATTGCATGACTCTGCCGAACTCCAGCCAATCCCGTGTGGATGCGGGCGCGGTAATCCCGGCCAGGTACGCGGCGGGCCGGCGGATCATGCCGTAGGTTCCGGTGGTAAAAAGGTTGCGGCGGCGCAGTTCCGCGGCGTCAAAAAGGGCCAGTCGCAGCGGAACAGGGGTGATGTGGTTCAGGGATGTGATCGCTGCAACAAGCCGGGTTCCGGCGTTGGCCGGCAACGGGGCGCCGCTGAAACTGCGGCATGAATAGCGTCGTTCCGCCAGGTTCGAAAACTGTTCAACCAGGGGGTCAAATTCTGCGGGAAATGTTATCGGTTTCATGGAGGAAAGTGATTTGCCGGGACGCGGAATCGAACCACGGACGCAGGGATTTTCAGTCCCTCGCTCTACCTACTGAGCTATCCCGGCAAATTCAGCTTGATCATAACCCAATACCGCGCCGGCGTCAAGTCCCGGCGCGGCTTTTCCCCTTACTGGTCGAGTCGGGAACGGGCCTCTTCCACCAGTTTGTTAACGGCTTCTTCGCGCAGCCGGCGCAGGGTTTCTTCACTGACCGTTTCGCCTTCCGCAACTTCCGGTTCCTCAATGTTTACGTTTTCCAGCATGAGTTCCCGGGCGTCTGCGGAATAGGGGGCTTCATCAAAGGCGACCGCTTCGGCCAGGTAGCCCAGACCTTCGTCAAGGTCGACGATGTACATGAGTCTACCGATGGTATAGGCTTTGCGAGCGGTTTTCTTTCGCGCGTAGGAAAGCTTGAGGTATTTGCGCGCTTCGTTGTCGATCCCCTCCTGGGCATACCATGCGGCCAATTGGTCCAGATGTTCCAGTTCGGCATTGGGGATATCGGAAATCACTTTCAAACCTTCAATGGCTTTCTTGATCTGGTTGTATTCACTGTAAAGTTTTTTGCTGAAGTGAAATACGAAATCGGCCGAACGGGCGGAATGATCGATGCGGTACACGCGGATGGAGTTCTCCAGGGCCTTAATGATATCTTCTTCGCCTTCGGCCCGCGCTTCAAGGGCCGCGATCTGGATGCGCAGCGCCGGCGCGGTAAGCAGGCGTTCCACCTGGGCGCTGTCCACCGTCCCGGTGAACTCAAGGATCTCGTCCGCGATCTTGGTGGCGGCCGCAAGGTCCTTCTTGTCATAAATATGCATGTAGGCCAGTTGCAGGTTTACCATGGCTTTGTCCATGGCCGACATCTGACTGTTCTTCAAAGCCATGTCCGCGTATTTTTCGACTTTATCGTACTGCTTCAAGGCGGCGGCGGTTTCCACCAGGTGGAGAAACAGGGTGGGGGTCTGGTATCTCTTTTTCTTGCCGTAAGTGTCCATGTATTCCTCGAGCTTCTGCATTTTCAGCTCGGGATCTTTTTCCGTAATGGCAGCCAGGTACAACTCGGCCTTTTTGTCGGCCTGGAGCAAAGCGGCGCCGGCTGCAAAGGTCATAACCAGAATCACGGCGACGAACCTCTTCATGATTTCCTCCTCTTTTGGAGCCCCGCAATGAAATGAAGCATGGGGATCACAGGATTTTACCATAGCCATACCGGAAGTGAAAGTCAAAACGGAGGCAAATACTGAAATCGGCCGAAACCCCCGTTGGTTGACGGATTTGCCGCACTGTGCTAGAGTGTAAGCCCATGCACCGGGTACTTCTCATCGTGATTCAGTTTGCCGTGGTGTTGTTTGCCATCTCGATCCACGAGGCGGCCCATGCCTGGATGGCTGACCGCTGCGGCGATGCCACCGCACGCTTCATGGGCCGGGTCAGCCTCAACCCCATGGCCCATATCGATCCGGTCGGCACCATACTTTTCCCCCTGGTACTGGCCTTGATGGGCGCTCCCGTATTCGGCTGGGCCAAGCCGGTGATCGTTAATCCGCGCAATTTCCGGGACCCCAGGCGTTGCCACATGCTGGTGGCCGCCTCCGGTCCCGGCGCCAATATCCTGGCGGCCCTAACCACGGCCGGGGTTTTTCAGGTGTTTAAACAATTCAACTTGGTCAGCCTGTACCAGGGCGGGACAAATATTCAGCCCCTGTCCATGTTACTGATCTACCTGGTGCTGATCAACCTCTATCTGGCGGTATTCAACCTGATTCCCATCCCGCCCCTGGATGGCAGCGGCATACTCAAGGGTGTGTTGAAAGGCGAGGCCCGGAACGCCTACCTCAGTATGGAGAAGTACGGTTTCATTATCCTGTTGGCGTTGATCTTTTTCGGCGGTCTGGACATCATCGCGCGTCCCATTTTCCGGCTGGTTATCTGGCTGTTGGGTTAAACCATGCAGAACAAAGCGAAACCCGTAAAAAAACGGATTGTCATGAGTGGTATGCGCCCCACCGGTCCGCTCCACCTCGGCCATTGGGAGGGAGCGTTGCAAAGCTGGCTGAAACTGCAAGCGGAATGCGACTGCTATTTTTCCATCGCGGACTGGCACGCCCTGACCACCGAGTACGCGGATCCTTCCGCCATCCGGGAACATGTAAGGCAAGTATTGCTGGACTGGTTGGCCGTGGGTATCGACCCGGAAAAAAGCGTGGTGTTTCGCCAGTCGGCGATCAAGGAGATTCCGGAGCTGTTTCTGCTTTTTGCCATGATCGCGCCGCTGGGACGGTTGGAACGGGTCCCCACTTTCAAGGAACAGAAAACCCAACTCAGTGATCGTGACCTCAATACATTTGGCTTTCTGGGCTACCCCCTGCTGCAGACAATCGATATCATCGTAGTGGGCGGAAACACGGTTCCCGTGGGGGAAGATCAGGTGTTTCACATTGAATTGGCACGGGAAATGGTGCGGCGTTTCAACCAGTTTTACGGCGATGTGTTTGAAGAACCCATGGAGTTGCTGACGCCGCAGTCGCGGCTGCCCGGGCTGGATGGGCGCAAAATGAGCAAGAGCTACGGCAATGTGATCAACCTCAGTGACAGCGCTGAAACCGTGAAAAAAAAGATCCTGCCCATGAAGACCGATGTGCGCCGCCAGCGCCGTTCTGATCCCGGCATTCCCCAAGATTGCCCGGTATTTGCTTTTCACAAATCCTTCAGCTCGGCCTCGGAAATAGCGGAAGTGGACGCGGGCTGCCGTTCCGCGGCTATCGGTTGCATTGACTGCAAACGCATCCTGATCGCCAACCTCAACCGTTTTCTGGAACCGGTACGCGAAAGACGCGCCTGGTTTGAAAAAGTAAATGTGGATGACCTGCTGGCTCCAGGCAATCTGCGCGCCCGGGAACGGGCCGGCCGCACCCTGGAAGTGGTACGAAAACAGGTAAAAATCTAGTGCAGACGGATGGTTACCAGGTTCGGACCGAGTCCTTTGAGGGCCCCCTTGACCTGTTGTTGTACCTGATCCGCAAAAAGAAGATGAATATCATGGACGTGCGGATTTCTGAAATTACTTCGGAATATCTGCATTACCTGGAAGACCACCGCGGTATCAACCCTTCACGTGAAGGCGACTTCCTCATGACCGCGTCCACATTGATCTATATTAAATCGCGTTCCCTGTTGCCCCGTCCCGATTCAGTGGCGGAAGACTCTGAAGAGAGTCGCTTGCTTCATTCCCTGGTTGAATACGACAAGGTCCAGAAAATCGCCCGGCTGTTGCAGGAAAAGGAAGGCGGGCAACTGGTGCTGTGGCGCCGCCAGGAAGTGCCGGAAAACTTTGAAACCCGGGAATACGAATTGGAAGAGGTTTCCTCTTTTCAGTTGGCTGAACTGTTCCTGAACCTGGTCAAGCGCAGTGAGCGGGAGCGGGTGTTTTACATTACGAGCAAGAACTACTCCATTGAAGAGAAGCGGGTGGAAATCCTGGGCATGCTGGACCGGGACGGCTTCATCGATTTCGTGGCCTACGTGGCCGGCCTGGATTCCATTGAAGAAGTGTTGGTGAGTTTTTTTACATTGCTCGAGTTGGTCAAGTTGCGCCTGGTTGTGGCCGTGCAGAAGCGCCTGTTTGACTCCATTTCGGTTTGGAAACAACCTGCAGGGGATGAATCCGGAAATCATGGACACTGATCGGGCATTCAACTCCATGGAGGATCGGCTCGCTTTCATGGAGGCTGTGCTGTTTGTTTCCCGGGAACCCATTTCGCCGGACCGCCTGGCGGATTTTTTCGCGTGTAAGGACGCGGCCGAGTTTTCAGAATTGGTTGAAGCCTTTGAAGCGCGACTGGCCGAGGCCCATCGCGGCCTGCAGTTGCATCGCACCGGCGGAGGACTGCAACTGGTTACGCGTGCGGATCGTCACGAAGAATTGAAGGCGTTTTTTGCCGTGCGCGCCCATTCGCGGCTCACGATCGCGTCCCTTGAAACCATGTCGATCGTGGCTTACCGTCAGCCCGTCACTATCGCGGAAATATCCGAGATGCGCGGGGTGAATTCGATCGGGCCGGTCAAGAACCTCTTGCAGAAAAAGATGATCCGCATCAGTGGGCGCAAGAAAGTCCCCGGTCGCCCCGCGCTTTACTCGACCACCCGGGAGTTCCTCAAGTACTTCGGCCTCAACGATCTGTCTGAACTGCCTTCGCTGGAAGAGTTGACGGAGATGTTTGAAGAAAAGGAACAGCCATCACTTTTTTCTGTATGAAAGTTGAAAAGTTGAAAAGTTGAAAAGTTGGAAAGTTGAAGAGGGAAGAAGTATATAAAGATCGGGTGTAGGGGCGACCGGCCGGTCGCCCGTATTTGAAAAAAGTTGACAGGAAGGCAGGTGACAGGTAAGTCGAAAGTCTAAAGTTGAAAGTCGAAAGCAAAAACCCGGAACTTTTATCTTTCCTGCAGATACTCCCGAGATCCCCTACCTTCTACGTTTTACAGGGCGGCCACGGGGGGCCGCCCCTACTTTTCACTTTTATCTTTTCACTTCTCACGGCCCATTGCCCCTTGCCTCTCGCCACTAGCCTCTGGCCCTCAATCATGCACCCCGAAATGGCTGTATTCATCGAGGTGTTCCCTCTCGAATTTTTTCCAGTAATCGGCGATTGAACGCTTCATGTCTTTGTGCAGCATGAGGATGCCGAAAAGGTTGGGAACGGTCATCAGCACCACCGCCACGGCTGCCAGCGACCACACGATGGTGGTGTCAATGAGGGCCGCGGCAAAGAAGGCCAGGATGTAGAGAACGCGGTAGGGGATCAGGAAGCGGGTGCCCACCAGGAACGTGACCGCGCGGTCACCGTAGTAGGACCAGGAAATCACGGTTGAGAAAGCGAACAGCAACAGCCCGATGGATACGATAAACTGTCCATAGTGACCGAACAAACCGTTGGTAAAGGCCTCGGCGGTGAGTACGGCGCTGTGAACCAGGGATTTCCCGGACAGGGTGACATCCGGACCCCGGATCATGCCGTTTTCTATGGTCAGTTGTCCGGAAAAAGGATTTCCTGCCTGTTCCACCCGTATATCTTCGGCAATCGAACGCGCGTGGATCACGGTGACTTCGCCATCAATTTTCCCGTCGCGCACATTCAGATTGCCGGAATAGGGCCGGACGTCATCCTGTTTCATTGCGCGGATATGCGCGCTCAGTATCTTCACGTGTTCGGGGTTATCCTGGAGGAAGCGGCCGGACACGATCTCCATGTCCGTGCGCTGAAACACGTTGTCCACCTTGTGGGTCCAGGCACCGGATGCCAGAATGGTCAATCCGGTCAGGGTGCAGATCACCAGGGTGTCGATAAAGGGCTCCAGAATAGAGACCATGCCCTCGGATACCGGCTCATCCGCCCGCGCCGCCGAATGGGCAATGGCGGCTGAGCCCTGGCCCGCTTCGTTGGAGTAAATGCCGCGGTTGACGCCGCGGTTGAACGCGTAGGCCATGGATGCGCCCATAAACCCGCCCACCGCGGCGCTGCCCTTGAACAAGCCGTTAAAAATCAGGGCGAAGGAGGGCAGAATATTCTGCCAATGGACCACGATCACGCTCAAGGCACCGATAATGTAGATTGCGGCCATAAAGGGGACGATCTTTTCCGTCACCTTGGCGATGCGCTTGATGCCGCCGATAATGATGAGCGCCAGAAACACCGACAGCACCCCGCCGGTAATCCAGGCGGGAAGATGGAAAGTGGACTCGATCGAGGTGGCGATATTGTTGATCTGCGGCATGTTGCCCGTACCGAAACTGCAGATGATGGTCCCCAGTGCGAAAAGCACGGCCAGCCAGCGCATGTCCAACTTGTTTTTCATGTAGTACATGGGGCCGCCGGCGATATAGCCCCTGTCGTCCACTTCCCGGTACTTGTGCGACAGCGTGCACTCCACGAACTTGGTGCACATGCCGAAGAAAGCCGTTGCCCACATCCAGAACAGGGCGGCGGGACCGCCGATATAAATGGCCAGCCCCACTCCGCCGATATTGCCGGTGCCCACGGTTCCGGACAGGGCCGTGGCCAGGGACTGGAAGTGGGATGTGTCTCCCTGGAAAGTGTCTTTTTCGTACTTGCCGGTCACGATGCGTGTGGCGTGGCGGAAATAACGGATCTGGGGAAACTTCAGGTAAAGAGTGAAAAAGATGCCTGTGCCCAGGAGTAGGAGCGGGAACCAGTTGCTGCCCCCCAGGTAGGTGTCCAGCATGACCAGGAAATTGTTTACTCTGTCCACGTCGACCTCCTGACTTCCAGAACGAATTTGAACGGGGAAGAAAACTCCGGCAGTCTTTTTGTAGCACAGCCGCAAAAATCATGCAAACCGCATTGGGGAGGATTGTGTTATACTGGATTCAGGGTAGTTGCATGCAGGAAATCGATTTTCACTGTCACCTGGATAGCGAGAGTTTCAACGGCAACCGCGTTGAGGCGGTGAGCGAATGTTTCGATGCCGGTTTCAGTGCCCTGGTGACGGTGGCCGATCCGTACGAGATCGATTCGGAAAGCCGGACCCTGGAAGCGCTGGAAGCTCACCCCCGGGTGTTTCTCATGGTCGCGGCCCATCCCCACAATGCCGATCAATACACGCCCGAAGTCGAGCGGCGCCTGGAGCGAATGCTGGCACATCCGCGAAGCATCGGCCTGGGGGAAGCGG
>JAFGNX010000180.1 GCA_016926835.1 Candidatus Aminicenantota bacterium
GAAGATGAAGACAGAAAATACTGGAACAGGCGCTGTTTCAGGTTGGCGGCTTTACCGATATACAGGATTTTGCCGGAAGCGGTGCGAAACAGGTAAATGCCTGGTTCAGCCGGCGGGTTCAGGTCGTTTTTCTTCAGCACCTTCAGCTGTTTTCAACTTTTTATTGATCTCTTTCATCAGCTTGACCGCTTTTCGGGCGAACTTGGACTTGGGATAACTGTTGGTTACCTTCTGAAAAAAAGAGAGGGCGTTTTTCCAATCCTGCATGGTCATGTAGGCCTTGCCCGCATAGAAAAAGAGCCGGTCATACTGGCTGAAATCGGGAAACTCGTCAATTACGTACTTAAAACGCTGCACGGCGCCGCGGTAGGCACCGTATTTGTAGTTATAATAGCCGATACGGAAATTATGCATTGCCAGGTTGTCGCGACACTCGGCAATGCGCTTTTCCGCATCCCGGGCTTCGCGCGTACCGGGATAGAGTTCCAGCAGCTCCTGGAAAGCTTTGATGGCCGCCTTGGTATTGGTCTGGTCCCGCTCGGGCTTGCGCATGCGTTCAAAGTAACATTCGCCTACCTGGAATTTGGCGTAAGCGGCATCCGGAGAATTGGGATAAAGGTTGACATACTCCTGGTACTCACTGGCCGCGACCACCAGGGAAGCGGCATCCCCCTGCTTGAAATAGGCATCCGCGATTCCGATCTTGGCCCGGCGCGCATAGATGCTGTCCGGATGCAACTGCATTACTTCTTTAAACAGCATACGGGCCCGTTCCGGATTTTTGCGGATCATCTCGCGCGCTTTTTCGTAAATCACTTTGGCGGACCCTCTTTCCGAAGGCGTCAACTCCAGCTTGGACTGGGATGATTTACAGCTGATCAAACCAAACATCAGAATTATGGGCAGGATACAGGCGAATCGTTTCATCATGCATCTCCATTAAAAACATTGCTTACTTGCTTTACCACGGCGGGAATATCACCGGCGTTGTACAAGGCGGTCCCCATTACCAGGATGTCCGCGCCGGCATCGCGAAGTCGGGCGGACATGGAGGCGTTGATTCCCCCGTCAACCTGAATGCGGCAAGTCAGACCCTGTCTGCGGATCTCCTGCTTTAACTCGGCAACACGGCCGATTGTCGCGGGAATGAACGCCTGACCGCCGTATCCCGGGAACACACTCATGATCAATACGTAATCGAGCAGAGGCAGCCAGGGGAACACCTCTTCCACGGGTGTATCCGGGTTGATCACCAGCCCCGGACCCGCGCCCCCGGCGCGAATTATTTCCAGCAATCCGGAAGGGTCCGAAACCGCTTCCAAGTGGATGGATACCCAATCACTTCCCGCTTCCAGGAACAGTGGCACCATGCGCTGGGGGTTGGACACCATCAGATGGGAATCAAACCGGAAATCAAAGCGGCTGCGGATGGCGGCGATGGCGGCGGGACCGAAAGAAATGTTGTTCACGAAATGACCATCCATCACATCCAGGTGGATCCAGTCAATCCCCGCTTCCTTAAACGCTTCCAGGCGCTCAGCCAGTTCAAAATAACGCGTGGAAAGAATCGACGGGAACAACGGAGTCATTGGCTCACCTGAATACCGATCAGGTTGCGCCGACTGATGCGGTATCCCGGAGCGGGGAACTGTTTGATTACCACACCGGGACGCAAACCGGGATAGGGGATTTCCGTAATATTGTTGATTTTGAGGCCGTTGTTTTCAAAAAAAGCCAGTACCCGCGCGGCGTCCTTGCCGATCAAGTCGGGCATGATAAATGCGATATCCGCAGCTCCCTTGCTGACCAACAAGTCCACCGAGGTTCCCGCCGGCACCTTTGCCCCTGAAGGCACGGACTGACTGATCACCAGGTCCACCGGTGCGGTGGGTGAATCGATATAAGAGATCAGGCGGCGCTTCAAATCCGACTTTTCCAGCATATCATCCACGGTTTTCAGATCATGGCCCGTTAAATCGGGCACAAGTACTTCCACCAGTTCAGAGGTCACGAACACCTTGACAAACGAACCCTCTTTAACTTTCACTCCTGGAGACGGGAATTGATCGATCACGGTTTCAGGCGCATAATGACGATCGAAATTTCCGGCAATGCTTTTCAGTTTCACTCCGCTCTGTTTTGCCTTTTCACGGGCATGGGTCAGAGTATTTCCTTTGAAATCCGGGGCCTGGACTTCGTCTCCCTTGATCAACATGCTCATGGTCAAGAAAACCGCCGCGGCAAATATCAGAAGGTAGGAAACGGCGTAAGCCGCCACTTTGAGAACCGCCAACAACTTACTTTTCATCCCGGCGTCACTCTATCATACCACCGGTGGGAATGCAACCGGATCGCCAGTACTATCGGCGCCCCGCGGTTGTAACGAAACCCGTTTTGGAGTATATTGCCACATATAAGTGCGGGCGATTCCGCCACCGGTGATTTCCATGATCAAGCGATTCTTTGAACTCCAGGAAAAAATCCTCGGTTACTACGAGGATGCCAATCTGGAGTTGCTCAAAAAAGCCTACTCTTTTGCAGCCAACGCCCACATAAACCAGATGCGGGCTACCAACGAACCCTACATCATCCATCCCCTGGCCGTAGCCGCCACGCTGGCCGACATGCACCTGGATGAGATCTCCATAGCCGCCGGGTTGTTGCACGACATCGTGGAAGACACCGAGTACAACATTGATGAGATCCGGCGGCAGTTCGGTCAGGAGGTCAGCGATATCGTCTGGGGCGTAACCAAGATATCAAAAATTTCTGATATCGATAAAGAGGATGCCCAGGCTGAAACCCTGAAAAAAATGATCGTAGCCATGACCCAGGATGTACGGGTCATCCTGATCAAACTTGCCGACCGCCTGCACAATATCCGCACCCTGGACGCCCTACCAAAGGAAAAACAACAGCGCATCGCCCGGGAAACCCTGGACATCTACGCGCCCATCGCCTACCGCCTGGGCATGGGAAAAATCAAAGATGAGCTGGAAAACGTATCGTTTCAATACGCTTTTCCGGAAGATTACCAGCGCATTCATGAACAAGTGGAACAAAAGCGCGTGGCCGCCATTGCCCGGCTGAACAGCGTGCGTGATGATATTCAACGCATGCTCAAACGATTGGATATCAACGGAGAGATCGAGTACCGCATAAAACGCGAAGTTTCCATTTACCGTAAACTGGTTCGCCAAAGCATCAGTATCGACCGGGTATACGACCTGGTGGCCCTGCGGGTGATTACCGCATCAGTGGAAAACTGTTACGCGCTCATGGGTGAGATCCATCAGGCATGGCAACACATCCCGGGCCGCTGGCGGGATTTTATCACCAACCCGAAACCCAACGGGTACCAATCCATTCACACCACGGTCCTCACTCCCGATGGATTCAAGTTCGAAATCCAGATCCGCACCCGTGAAATGCACAAAGTAGCGGAGGAGGGCATTGCCGCCCACTGGAAATACAAGGAAGGGATTGCCTTCCTGGACAGTGACCAGCGCCTGCAATGGTTCCGGGATATGATTGAAAACCACAGTCACAATCCCGATCCCCGTGAATTTATCACGCTGGTTAAGAAAGACTTGAAACCCAATGAGATTTACGTGTTTACACCCAAAGGCAAAGTGATCAACCTGCCCGCCGGCGCCACCGCGGTAGACTTTGCCTACGCTATCCATACTGAAATCGGGCACCGCTGCCGCGGCGCCATCGTCAACGAACACCTGGTGCCCCTGCGAACCGAGTTGCGCTCCGGAGACGTGGTGGAGATTCTTACGGGCAACACCGCCTCCCCAAGCGTGGACTGGCTGAAATTCGTGGCCAGCAATCGCGCCCGGCGCAAGATTTCCGCTTTTGTGCAGAAACGCGAACTCGGCATTTTCGAAGAGAAGGGACGGAGGATCTGGGCCCGTTCCCTGCGCGAATACCGTCGCAAGCACAAACTCAAAATGTCTGAAGCGGAAATTCGAGAGCGAATCGCACGGCTGAATTACGCGGATCCGGAAAGCCTGTACCGGGATCTGGGATCGGGACGCCGTGTGTTGGATCAGAGAGCGCTGCGCACCTTATTTCCGGAACTCAGGGCCAGGCCCCCGGAAGCAGCCGTACAAAAGAGGGTACAGCAATCTTCACCGGCTTTTCGCCTTGTCAACGTGGAAGGTTTTCAAAACATCGAGGTTTCTTTCGCCCGTTGCTGCCGGCCCATCAAAGGCGAGGACATTCTGGGGTACATGACCCAGAAGCGGGGCCTGGTTATCCATCGCCGCGATTGCCCCAATCTCAGGAACGCCATCCCGGAGCGATTAAAACAGGTAAACTGGAACGAAAACAATGAACACTTGTATACGGTGCGATATGACCTGCTGGTTCAGAACAAGCCGGGACTGCTGAGCGCCATCTCTCACATTACCGCTCAGGCCAACAGCAACATCGGCCGACTCGAATCGGAGACATTGAGTCAGGGGCTGAGCCGCATTCGCATCACTTTCGCGGTCAGGGATGTGGACCAGTTGAAAAAGATTATCAGAAAATTTCAGAAAACCCGCGGCGTGTTTTCCGTAACCCGCAAACGACCCAGCGAAAAGTAGAGGCGGTTCGTGAACCGCTCCCCGGTCCTTCGTGGATCCGTCGGCAATTGA
>JAFGNX010000181.1 GCA_016926835.1 Candidatus Aminicenantota bacterium
AGAAACGGAGGCCCAGCCCGGCGCCGAGCGACCAGCCGCCGGGTCGCACGGATCGCTGCTCAAGGGTAACACGGGCGTTGTCAAAACCAATCCCGGCCGAAAAGTAGAAAGCCGGTGAAAAACGCCATTGCAGACCCGCCCGGGCCTTGAGCCCCATGCAACTTTCACGTACCTGTTCAAGTGACGCTTTTTCCTGGAAGCGCACCCATTCCATGCCGGCGGCCAGATTCAAGGTCAGGCGGTTGTTGAGCGAATGTTGCCAGCCCAGTCCCAGGGCCGCGAAACTCTGGTATCCTTTCAATTCGACCTCGATCACCGGTAAGGTCTCTGAGAAAGCAAAAGATGAAAAGGAGCCCCAGACCTGCCAGTTTCCGGAAACGGTAAAAGCCAGGCGGATTTCCGGTAACAATTGCCCGCGACCGTAAGCCGCGGTAAAGCGGGAATCCGTGCTGCTGAACAGATTGAGCAGTAATTCCAATTGGAACCGACGCCGGGATCCGGTTTTTTCCCGGGACGCGTCACGCCAGATTCTGCGGAACGTTTGGGGGTACTGATCGTGTTCCCGCCCGGGAGGCCCGAGTCTTGCCGCCACACGCGACAGCAGTTCCCGGACAAGTGCGGGAGATTCCAATCGCATCCAGCGTATGTATGCGGTTTCCAGTAAAATCTTGCCCATCACGACATCCGACTGCGCCGCGGTTTCCGCCTGATTCAACAAATCCAGGGCTTTTTCCGAATCCTCTCTGATCCCAAAAGCGCTCTTCGCCTGCTCAAGCAATCGCAGGGCCGTGTCGTCATCCGGCACCGGCTCGGCGCCGGACAAGGCGCCTGTCAACAGTATCGCAATTAAAAGCCCGATCCGTAGACAGGTTTTCATTGCTCCACCTCAACCTCAACCCAGTCGGACCGGCCCAGGAATCGGCCGTCCGGCCCAAAGCAGCGCACTTGATACGCGTAATGATTTCCGGCCGCGACCAGGGTATCGAACCATTCAAAACCGTTACCGGACAAGCTGGACACGGGAATCTCATGGACTTTCACGGTCTGCCGCCCGTTGACGCGGCAATAGAGGTAAGCCGATGCCACTTCCAGGCCCGCAGGATCGACATTCCCCGTCACACTCACATAGGGATAACTGAAGATCCATCCCTCCGCAAAGCGCACTCGGGCTGAAAGCGAGGCCTCAAGAGGAGACCTGAATGCCGTATATGCCTTGATACACGCATTGGCATGGGGAACAATAGTGGTCAAATCATGCCACTCACCACCGTCATGGCTGACAAAACTCTGTCCCGGAGAGGCGGTCGCCGCCGAAGAATATCCCTCGACAGCATACTCAACCGGAATGGGATAAGACGTGTTCGGCGTGCGGAAATGAACCGCCACCCCGAAGCGCTCCCCTTCCGCCAGCGGGACTGTGATTTCCAGGGGCACGGTGACAAAGCCGGCGTGAGTCCGTTCACCTTCCTGCTCCAGAAAAAGGCTGCCGCCGGCCGGATCCTGTCCTCGCAGATGGCGATAGACACGGATGGTGAATGCGGAATTGACGTCAAGCAGGTAAAATCCCACCGCACTCAACTCCCCCGGCTCTTCAGCCTCAAAAACGTTGCATCCCCAACCATGGCGGGAAACTCCGCCCAGCATGGAAATCGCCCCCAGGGGATCGTACTGGTACAGCCTGGCGTAGTTGTCCACCTCTCCCAGTTGCGTCACTCCGATCCGCGGAGTGAAGCCGGCATCGAAATAGGACATGTAAAAATAGCCGCGATGTCCCCATTGCCCTCCCCAACTGTTGCGCAGAATAAACGCACCGTTCTGCGGGGGTATGTCCAGAAAACGCAAACGGTCGTAGTCGTCGTCCCAACCCACGACCACAACGCCATGGTTGGCATTGGGCCCTCCCGAATAATAATGGGAAGCGGTCGAAGAGTTGTAACTGCCGGATTCAAAAAAAATGCTGGCATAGAATGCCCCGTGTTCCATCAGGTATCGCTTGACTGCTTGATTGTCCAGGCCATCCTTTCTGGCAGAAAAAAAACGCATATCCTGGATGTGCTTGAGCAGCGGCAGATGCAGGGCATCGGGATCGTCTCCCGAACCGTAGGGTGAATCCTTTTCATCCACCGGGCCGGACCAGCGTAACAGGTACGCCGCGTTCATCTGCCAGTTTCCGCCGGTATAGTCGCCGTATTCATTGTGGTAATCAAAGCCGTGGTAACGGTAAATATGCCATTCCGAAAGATCCAGAATTTCATGCGGCAGCAGCATGGACTCCAGCATGCCCATGGTTGCGAACGCCTGGCAGGCGGGATAGCCGTCCTGGTCCTGGATAACCGGCATGCGATCCAGCTCACGAAGATCAAATTTCCTCGGGAAATCCATGAGCGTGGCGGTCGGAGCCAGATGGGACAGGTCCAATGGTGAAGGAAGCGGATGAGACAAGTACGGATCGATTCCTCCCAGGTCCAGCCGCTGCAACGATCTGGTTTGAATAAAACGCGTGAACTCCGGGTTCACCGGCGCCAACCGCCACGTCGATTCCGCAGCAATCAGGGTCATTGAAACCAGGATGAGAAGAATCAGCAAAAACACCAGGCGCAATCGTAACATGCGTACCTCCGGCAATCAGAGAAAAGACGCGTCACCCACCTGCGCAGTTGACCTTTGATTCCCCCACACGCGGTCCGGCGGTTTATTCAGGTCGATCTGCCACCTGCAATCCGCCGCGCCCGGTCATGCGCATGGAGTATACGGAGGAAACTCCCGGTTCATTCATGCTGATGCCGTAGATGTAATCCGCCTCTTCCATGGTCTTGAAGTTGTGGGTGATGATCAGGAACTGCGTCTGGTCCTTGAGCTTGTGCAGAAACTTCAGGAAACGCTGGATATTGGCCTCATCCAGGGAGGCGTCTACTTCGTCGAAAACACAGAAAGGGGACGGTTTGTATTCAAACAAAGCAAACAGGAACGCCAGCGAGGTCAGGGTTTTTTCTCCTCCGGACAACAGGCGCAGGCTTTGCAGCTTCTTTCCGGGAGGCTGGGCGCGGATCTCCAGCCCCGACTCCAATATGTCGTCTGGATCCGTCAACACCATTTCCGCGTCTCCGCCCTCAAAAAGGATCTGGAAATTCTTCAGAAAATAGCCCCGGATCTTCTGGAACGCCTCCATGAAACTCTCGCGGGATTCCTCGTCAATCCGGCGAATGGCTTCGTTCAAGTCGTCGATTGACTTCATCACGTCCTCTTTCTGAGAAATCAGAAACCCGTACTCCTTTGACAGGATGTCGTATTCGGACTCAGCCGAAAAATTGAGGCGATTGCTGTCTCGCATCTTTGTCAGCCTGAGGTTGGCCTGATCTGATTCTTCCTGAAGCTGTTCCAGCGACAGGTCTTTCCATTCCTCTCCGGGGACCAGGCTTTCCAGGTCCGTGTTCAATTCCTGAAAAGCAATGTCCTGAAGACGCGCGGTGTCCTTTTTCAGGGAAGAGACCTCGATCTCCAGTTCACCGCGCTTGCCCCGCACTTCTTCCAACTCGCCGCGCAATGCCTCCAGCTCCCGGGTCCGTTCCCGCAGCCGTCTGGACAACTCCTGGAAACGCTCTTCCTGCTCGCGGATTTCTTTCTCCCGCATTTCACGTTTGCCCTCCAGTTCATCCGCTTCCCGCCTCAGAATGACTGCTTTCTCACCCG
This sequence comes from Candidatus Aminicenantota bacterium, assembly GCA_016926835.1. Taxonomy (GTDB): domain Bacteria; phylum Acidobacteriota; class Aminicenantia; order UBA2199; family UBA2199; genus UBA876. The sequence goes on from JAFGNX010000181.1 coordinate 3,691, forward strand.
AACTGGACAGTTCCTGCTTCAAGTTCCGATACTCTTCTTCCCGTGCATTGTGTTGGGTCTCCAGGCTGCGTCCGGCTTCCCGCAGGCGGCGCAGGTTGGCTTGGCGTGAACGCAGTTGCTCGGCGAGCAGATTAACCCGGCCCTCCGACTGCAGGAGCTCTTTCTCAACCCTGGCCGACTCCGCGACTGTTTCTTTTTCGGTATCGGTCGCACTGTCCAGGCTGCGGCGCATTTCTTCCATTTGGGTATCGAGCGATTCGCGGCGGGTTTCCCGGGCAGAAAACTCCTTGTGCAAATCGCTCTTTTCATCCTCCAGCAACTGGATTTCAGCCCGGATTCGCTCCATTCGTTTCTTCACGGCATCCCGGTTGCGTTCCAGGGTCTCGAGTCTGGCCTGCCATCCGCTTACTTCACCGCGGACATCCCGCAAGTGATTTTCCAGTTTGTCGTACCTGTCCTGGATTCTTTTGAGTTCGGCTTCCGCCGCGCTTCTTTTCTCTTCAAGCCGGCCTGTGACCTTTTTCCACTCCGTCTGTGACGCCTGAGCCGCACGGATTTCATCCATTACATCGAGAATACCACGCTCGCGATTGCGTACCATGATGCCGTCGCGGGTGATTACAATGCCGTCCGGAGTGACTACATTGACACCATGAGTCTCAAATATGCGCAACCCGTCTTCAAGACTGCGTACCAGCACGCCATCACGCAATGCCGACTTGAATTGAGTGTCCTGAACGGAAAAGCGTTCCTTGACCCGTGCCAGCACACCGGGATCCCGTTCAATCTCCGCGGGCATCTCATCCCGGCGTTCCCGCCGCAACCACAACCTGGGGAGATTGCTGCGCAACGCGTCCGCGTTGTGCTTGAGCAGTGGGGCAGTCATCTCTTCGTAGTAAAAATTCTCCAACCAGCGATGATCATCGCGTTCCGCCTGGACCTGCTCCTGAAGCAACCCCGAAGTATCGATTTCTTCGCCATTCCATCCGTTGCGGTTCAGTCTCTGCCGGACCTGCTGATACTTTTCAATCTGACTTTGCAGGTTGCGGATCTCAGCGGCGGCGTTTTTCTCTTCGGCAAAGAGTCTTTCGAGTTCCCCACGCGCTTTCTCCAGACGCTCGCTCTCAGTTGCAAATGCCTGGGAATCCTTCTGCTCCCGTTCCCGCGCCCGGGCCAGTCCCGCCTCAGTTTCGCAAATTTCGTTTTCATTTAACTGGGCGGCCAACTCGGCGACAAAGGCGGACTTGGCCTCGATTTCGTTTTCCAGCCGCCCCGAACGCTTGTCCATGTCACGGATGATATTGCTGATGCGGGACAACTCGTTCTGCAAGTGAAACGCCGCATCCCGCGACTCCGCGTTGCGGGTTGCGTTTTCTTTAATCCGAAGCTTGACGGCATCAAGACGCGCCGTGATCCCGGCGCTTTTTTCTCGGGCCTCTTTCAGCTGCGATTCCAGTTCCGCCACCTCGCCCGCCATGGTATCCGCTTCGTTTCCCAGGGATTCTTTTTCGCGGACGGCGTTGGCGGAGAGCATATCCAACTCACGGATGCGCTGTTCAAGGAAAGACCGCCGCTGTTCCAATTTGTCCGCTTGATTGCGCAAATCCTGGATGTGCCGCTGACTTTCGTAAACCCCTTGCTGCTCCTGTTTCAAATCACGGTCCAGTTTCCAGCGGCATTCTTCATCTTCGAGTGATTCTTTTTCGCGGCGGGTGATCTCGAAATTCAGGGATTTCTCTTTTTCCAACAGCTTTTCCAGGCGGGTCCGGGTGGTTGCAAAGGATTCCCCCAGCTCGCGATGCCGCCTGAAAAGCAGGGTGGCCAACATCGCCTCGCGCTTTTCTTTGAAATCCCGGTAACGGCTCACGTAATTCACCTGGTTTTTCAGTTCCTTCAGGCGGGATTCCTTGTCCGCCCCCAGTATTTCCAGATTGTCCAGATTCTGTTCCGCCACCACCAGCTTCTGGGCGGTCTCTTTCTTGCGCTCCAGGTACTGGAGAATACCGGCCGCCTCTTCGATCAACAACCGCTTTTCGCTGGGTTTCAAGGAAATCAGTTTGTCGATGCTGCCCTGTTCAAAAATAAAGTATTTGCGTTCCCCTAACTGCATGTCGTACAGAGCGTCCTGGATATCACGATTGCGGCAATACTTGTCATTCAGAATGTATTTGCTTTCACCGGTGCGGAAAAACCGGCGAGCCATGTATACGTTCGCTTCGCCCTTAACGAAATGCGCCCCCACTTCAGCCATGCCCAACGGTTTGAGTTGCACGCTGCCATTAAAAATCAGGTCCTCGTTAACTTCACCCCTCAGGTTCTTGATGCGCTGTTCACCCAGCACCCAGAAAATGGCGTCCACAATGTTGCTCTTGCCGCAACCGTTGGGCCCCACTACCGCGGTAATGCCTTGATGGAGACGGATCACGGTCTTTTCGGGAAAAGATTTGAATCCCTGCAACTCGAGTTTATCCAGATGAATATTCATGAAGAATTTCCAATAAAATAGCACAATCCGGGGGTCAAGACAATCACTCGCCGGAAGTCAGCACGCGCCGGACTTCCTTTTCCAACCGGTCTACCGCTTCCCCCGCATCGACCCGGGCCACCACTTTACCGTGACGGAAAATAAACCCGCGTGAACGCGAAAACGCCAGGCCCACGTCGGCGTCCCGAGCCTCCCCCGGACCGTTCACTTCGCAACCCATGACCGCAACGGTTAGAAGCTGTTTGCATTCTAATCCCGCCAGGCGGGCTTTTACTTCCTCAACCAGGGGGATCAGGTCCACGGAAGTACGGGCGCAGGTTGGGCAGGAGATCACCTCGATCCCGGTTTC
>JAFGNX010000182.1 GCA_016926835.1 Candidatus Aminicenantota bacterium
AAATTCCTGCAAGCCACAGAACGTTATCACGATTTAAAAACACGCCTCAATGACGGTGAGATCACGGTTAATGACCTCAAGCAGGCCCTGAAGAAACTGATGATCGTTGATGAAGAGGGGCGCTATTGGATGATCGGCGGCAAAAGCGGGCGCTGGTATCGTCATGACGGCACACAATGGATTCAGGATGATCCCCCCCGGGCAGTCGAAGGACATGACAAATGGCAGACCGGCCATGAGGATGGCGTTTACGACAACGGGGATATACCGCCCCGGACATCCGCTTCAGAGTTAGTTGGGAATGACCGGCAAAGCCATGAGACTGAGCAGGAGCCCCAGGATTTTGAGCGCAAGCCGGGCCTCAATGAGGCGGGTTTCAATCACCACAATCAAACCCGCGAAACCGACCTGCCCATCGTGACTTTTCCAGCCACACCGGCAACGGTTTCCAGACAACAAACGCAAGCTTTTTCGCCGCATGAACCCACTCAACCCCTGTCTCCACCCGGCACTCAGTCAAATACCGCCAACTGCCGCGTTTGCGATGCGGCCATTCCCGCTGAAGCGGAATACTGTCCCGTTTGCGGAGCCAACCAGAATGAAACCGTTCCCGCCACGCGAGCCATCAGTGGCCGCGATTCACTCAGTAGAGGCGCCAACACGCTGCAGATCAGGTCGATCCATCCGTTCTCCCTGCTTTTTCTTCTGGGTGGGCTGGGCCTGATCCTCGGAGTGATCATCGGCGCCGCATTCGGTATCTTCCAGATTTTCGGTGACCTGATTTACCAGTTCCCCCGCATGCTTCAGGAAACCCGCGGCAAGATCCAAGGCGGCCTGATTTTTGGTGTCCTGGGCGGAACCGTCGGCTTTCTTTCTTTCGCCCTGGCCGCCCTGGTCGCTTCCGGACTCTACAACCTTCTGGCGGATTTGTTTGGCGGACTGCGCATACGGATTCGTTCCTGAGTGATGGAAACCTTTCAGGATCCGCGTTATTGGCGATTGGCCGTTGCGATCTGGGGGGTACTCACGCTGTTTTATGTATTGATCCGAATCGTGCGTCGCCGCCGCTGAATACAACCGATTCTATTCGGCCAATGCCCCGCCGGGGACCGTCCCCGGCGATTGCTCCCGCACTACTTTCATGGTCTGTTCGGCAATTTCCAATTCCTCGTTTGTGGGGATCACCATCACGGTTACGGGAGAACCGGGAGCTGAAATGATGCCGAAATCTCCTTTCACAAGCGCATTGCGCTCCTGGTCCAGTTGAATCCCCAGACAATCCAGACGGTCCAGAACCCGCTCTCTCAACCTGGTGTCATTTTCGCCGATACCGGCGGTAAACACCACGATATCGGCTCCGTTCATCACTGCCGTGTACGCGCCCAGGTACTTGCGGATGCGATGGATCAGGATATTCAGAGCCAGCCCTGCATGTGGGTCCCCCTCATCGGCGCGGGTATGCACGTCGCGCATATCGGAACTCAACTGGCTTACCCCTTGCAGGCCGCTGCGCTTGTTGAGAATCCGGTCCATTTCGTCAACCCCGATCCCCTGATTGCGCATGATATAAAGCGGGATGGCCGGATCGATATCCCCGCAGCGGGTCCCCATCATCAAGCCCTCAAGCGGCGTGAACCCCATGCTGGTATCCACGGATCGTCCTTTTTCCACTGCCGTGATGGATGAGCCATTGCCCAGATGGCAGGTAATGATATTGAGAGTGTGTATTGGTTTGCCGAATTTCAATGCCGCCTGGCGCGCCACGTAATCATGAGATGTGCCGTGAAAACCATAACGACGAATCCGATAATCTTCGTAATAGGTATACGGTATTGGATACACAAACGCATGGGGCGGCATGGTCTGATGAAAAGCCGTGTCAAAAACCGCTGCATTGGGAACACCTTGAAGGATGCGTCGGCAGGCTTCAATGCCGGTGATATTGGGAGGATTGTGCAGGGGTGCCAAAGGGATGCATTCGCGCAACGCGTTCATGACGAGGTCATTGATGAGTACGGTGCGATGGAATTTTTCTCCGGCGTGAACCACCCTGTGACCTACGGCAGCGATCTCCCTGCGGTCCTTCAGCACTCCCTTCTGTGGATGAGTCAGGTGTTCGATGATCAGGTTGATCCCCTCTTCATGGTTCTTTACGGGCCGTTCAACCAGGTACTCTTTCGTATCCTGCCTGAATTCCAACCGCGAACCCGTAATTCCGATACGTTCCAACACGCCGGTTGCCAATACGTCGCGGTTACGCATCGATATCAACTTGAATTTAATAGATGAACTTCCGCTGTTGATTACCAGGATTTTCATTTTTTTTCCTCACTTCCGGAAAACACGAACGTCATGATTCATTATACTCCCCTGGCGTCAAATCGCAACAATGCCACATTGCTGAAGACCGAGAAGACCAAACCGGAAAATTTCGAGTGGATTGGCTTTGGCAGACGAATGTGGTATGGTCCAAAGAGGAGGTTCCATGCTGATCGACTCCATTACCAAACGCCGTTCCATCCGCCGCTACCGCGAGCAACCCGTCACAGAAGCGCAGTTGCAACGGATATTGGAAGCGGCCCGATGCGCCCCAACAGCCAAGAACCGCCAGGAATGGAAACTGATTGTCGTGGATGATCCCGCCCGCCGTAACGCCCTGGTTGATGCGGCCGCACCGCATCAACCCTTCATGCGCCAGGCGCCGGTGATCCTTGCTGCCTGTGCACTGAATCCCGAATACGTGATGCGCTGCGGCATTCCCGCTTTTCCGGTCGATCTGGCTATTGTGCTCGACCACGTCAGTTTGCAGGCCGCGCAAGAGGGCCTGGGTACCTGCTGGATCGGATCCTTCGACCAGGAGCCGGCGCGCCGGGTATTGGACATCCCGGAAACCGCAGTCATCGTGCAACTCATGACCCTGGGTCTACCGGATGAAGACCCGCCTGCCAGACCGCGCAAGTCCGTTAGTGAGCTTGTTTTCCACAACGGTTGGGGTTCCCGCTAAGGAATTTTGAAAATTCTGTGAAGCTGCAGTCCGAGGCGTACCCCTCGAATCTGGTCGCGAATGCATTGATCAAAAAGGCGTTTGGCCGCCTGGTACCCGTCTTCGTCCCGGGCATTCGGCTGCAGGTAAATGATCGAGCGGGGCATGGCCGTTCGCAATTGACGCACGGTTTCCAGTGACAGTTCCGGAACAACCACCAACTTGACTTCATCCGCCAGCAAACGAATACGTGGATGAACCTGGAAAGCTGCCGCCGGTTTCGGTGAGACCGACCACCAGTGAATGGCCAGGTCCTGGAAATAAAGCCCATTGGTTTCCAGTGAAAGAAAGAACCCCCTGCCTGCGAGAGTCATTACCAATGGCGACAGATCCTGTTCCATGGGTTCCCCCCCGGTGATAACCACCTGGGCACCCGGAAACGGCGCCAAGCGCGACACTTCTTCCAGAATATCGAAAGGATCCATATACGTGCCGCCGGACAAGGCATGGGGAGTATCACAGAATACGCAACGCAAAGAACATCCCGCCAGGCGCACGAATACGGCGGGATGACCCATCCGCACCCCCTCTCCCTGCGCCGAAAAAAAGATCTCAGTGATCTTCACGATAGCGGGCTCCCGCGTTTTCAGACTCCCATACCATAACGGATTGAATCGGGAATTCATCCTTCAACAACTGGTAGAAGTGCCTGGCCAGGTTTTCTGCTGAGGGAGGTCCGGGAACCGCCTCATTCAGCAGGCAGTGATCCGGCAGGATTTCCCGCAGCCGTTTGCGCACGCGGGTAAAATCAAAACTGATACCGGAGCGGTCCAGGCTGTTCCCGATGAGGGTGACTTCCACCTGGAAAGTGTGACCGTGCATGTGTTCGCATTTTCCCTGATAATGTTCGAGGTAATGTGCGGCGGAAAACTTTTCTTTAACCACCAGTTCCCAACTCATACCGGCCCTCCTTTTTCAAACGGGTCACCAACGGATCTTCCAGGCCCAGCTGTTGAAACGCCTGGAAACGGATTTCGCATGAAGCGCAGCGACCACAGGGCGCTTCCCCGCCCCGATAGCAAGAGATGGATTGTGAATAATCAGCCCCGAGCTGGCGCCCCAGCAGGATAATCATTTTTTTGGACAACTCCACCAGCGGCAAATGGATCTGAAATCGCCGGCCCAGTTTCCGGGCCGCGGTTCCGGTATTAATTGCCGCCTCCATTCTGGAGGCGAATTCAATGGTTGTATCCGGGTAATCCGGAGTATCGATGCGGTTGAAACCGGTCACCAGGTGAAAGATTTGCCTGGATTCCGCCCATGCCGCGGCCAGGGACAGGAAAATACCGTTGCGAAAAGGTACGTACGTCCGGGGCACTTTGGATGTTTTGCGTGAATCCGCCAGCGACTCGGGAATTTCCTTTCCATCTCCCACCAGCGCGGATTTAACCCATCCCCCCAGGGGCAGGTTCAGGAGACGCCATTCCACGCCCAGGCGCGCGGCCACCCGGCGCGCGGCCTCTACTTCCACTCCATGGGTCTGTTCATATGAAAACGTCAGTGCCGCCGCCGATCCGAAACGATTCAGCGCCCAGTAAAGCGCCGTAGTCGAGTCCAAACCGCCGGAAAACAAGACCACCGCAGCCGCAGATTTCATGTCCGCATTGTACCGCGGATCACACCCGCTTGCCAACCCTGAAAACACTTGATATCAGGTTGATTCATCGGCTGTTTTGGGGTAAACTGGATGTTGAAAATCAACCTTCAGAGGAGGCCCCATGGCAGTCAACCTGCGCAACCGTCATTTTTTGAAACTGCTGGATTTTACCCCCACAGAGATCAATTTCCTGTTGGATCTGTCCGATTCATTGAAAAAATCCAAATACAGCGGCACGGAACAGCCGCGCCTGACGGGCAAACAGATCGCCCTGATTTTCGAAAAATCCTCCACCCGTACACGTTGTGCCTTTGAAGTGGCCGCCCGGGATCAGGGGGCTTTTGTCACGTACCTGGGTCCCTCCGGATCTCAGATCGGTCATAAGGAATCGATGAAAGATACCGCCCGCGTATTGGGACGCATGTATGACGGCATTGAATACCGAGGATTCGGCCAGGAAATCGTTGAGGAGTTGGCCCGGCATGCGGGCGTACCGGTCTGGAACGGCCTGACCAACGAGTTTCATCCCACTCAGGTGCTGGCCGACTTTATGACCATGCGCGAACACGCCCGGCGCGATTTGCGCGAGGTCACCTTCTGCTACCTGGGAGACGCCCGCTTTAACATGGGCAATTCTCTGCTGGTCGGCGGTGCCAAGATGGGCATGGACGTGCGCCTGGCCGCCCCGAAAGCCTTCCAGCCTGATAAAAACCTGGTCGCTGACTGCCGTGCCATTGCCGAGGATACCGGTGCGCGCATCACCATCACCGATGATGTGGACCAGGCAGTCAGGGGTGCGGACTTTCTCTACTCTGATGTCTGGGTATCAATGGGAGAACCGGAATCGGTGTGGGAAGAACGCATTGCCGCGCTCAAACCTTTCCAGATCAATCAAACGGTCATGGCAAAGACGGGAAAGCCGGATGTGCGTTTCATGCACTGTCTGCCCGCTTTTCACAACCGCGAAACCAAAGTGGGAGAAGAAATCCATAAAAAATACGGACTGGACGGCATGGAAGTGACAGAAGAGGTCTTTGAATCCCCCGCCTCCATCGTGTTCGATGAAGCGGAAAACCGCATGCACACGATCAAGGCCATTATGGTGGCGACACTGGGAGCCTGATCTTTCCGATTCTTCCGCCATGAATGCCGGCCAGTCACGAACTTTGGCACCCTTTGTCCGCCGCTTCAACAACTATATCCGCGCATTCAAAGGGACCGACCCCTATGTAGACGCCAACATCGATATCAAGGCCGAACACACTCACCGCGTCTGCCGCCATGCGCTGGATATCTCTGATCACCTGAATCTGTCCGGCAAAGAACGAAAAGAAGCATTTCTGGCCGCCCTTTTCCACGATATCGGCCGCTTCCCCCAGATCTACCGACATGGAACGTTCAACGACCGCTCATCGGTGAATCATGCCACTCTGGGCGTAGTTGAAATCAAGGCGAACGATCTGCTTTCAGGCCTCTCCGATAAAGAACGGCACCGGATTCTTACCGCGGTGATGTTTCACAACCGCCACACACTGCCGCCGCGTTTACAGCCCGACGCCTCACGCCTGTGCCGTATCCTGCGCGATGCCGACAAAATGGACATCCTTGACGTGCTGATCAACTACTACACATCCGAAAAAAACGGTACGAATCCGGCACTGGATCTTGAACTCCCCGAGGGTACCGCCCTGTCTGAAGCGGCGCTTGCGGACATCGATGCCGGCCGCAGCGTAGCCATTGAAAACGTTCAATCCATCCAGGACTTCCGCCTGCTGCAAGCCGCCTGGGTGTTTGATATCCACTCGGCCTGGGCCATGGAGAGACTGCGTGGCATGGGGCAGATCGACTGGCTTCTGCAACAATTGCCCTCGGGAAAAGACGCGGACCGAGCCGCCCACCGCATCCACGACTACATGAAAAACTTCACCCCTACCCTTCTACCCCATCCAGCCAGATTGTAACCGCCTGTAACAGGTTATCCGCAATCATGTCCGCCGACAGTCCGTATTCCAGAAGTTCGTTTTCCGTCTTGCAGCCGCAGCCCGTTCGCACCAGGGCGGTCCGGCAACCGGCCGCTTTCCCCGCGGCCAGATCACTGAGTTTGTCACCCACCATCAGTGATTGGGACAAATCCAGGTTCAAGTCGGCAGACGCCTGAAGCAGCATCCCAGGCGCGGGTTTGCGCCAGGGGCTGTCTTTGGCGAATTCAACCACCTTGCCTCGGGGATGGAAAGGACAATAATACAGGGCATCCAGGAAAGCGGAATCCGCAGCCAAGGCGCTTTGCAATTGATTGTGTAGGGTTTCCACCTCTTCCAAACTACAGATTCCCCGGGCCACTGCCGACTGGTTGGTGACCATGACCGCGCAAATTCCCTTAGCGCGCAAACGCCGCAAGGCTTCCGCCGCAAAGGGAAATATTTCAACTTGCTGAAAAGAGCAGATATATCCGCGCTCCTGAATCAAAGTCCCATCCCGGTCCAGGAATACCGCCCGCTTCATCGTTCTTCCGTCTGCTTCTTTCGCATCAGGGTTTCAACGGCAGCCCCTACCTCCTGTACGGAAATCGACCGCATGCACCGGTGATCTTTGCAATGACGCCGCTTGCAGGGAGCGCAGTCGGCGTGGTGATGAATCACGCGCATGCTGCGGGAGTACGAAGCCACACGCTGCGGGTCTGTGGGACCGAAGAGGGCAACTAACGGAGTGTGAACCGCATTGGCGACATGCATCATTCCCGAATCATTGGATACGAATACGCGACACAGGGAAATCGCGGAAACGGATTCCGCCAGGGAAAGGCTCCGGCTCAGGTTGACAGTGCATTCCGGTGCGGTCGCGGCCAGGGCTTCCAGGCGATCCTGATCCGCCGGACTGCCGAAAAGCAGAATCGAAAGGCGCGGATACTCAGCGGCCAGGGTCTGGATCAATTGCTGAAATCGCGTGTGCGGCCATTCCTTGGCGGAGCCATATGCCGTATACGGCGAAATACCGATCCATGGCGCATCTTCCCGGGCCCCCAGAGAAACGAGCCGGCATCGTACCTGGTCTTTAAACGATTCCGGTATGGGCCAATCCGGATCAACCTCGTAATCTCCAGGCCTCCCCAATTCCGCGGCGGCCAGATCGATATAGGCATCTACCTGCCGCCCCGGCTCCTGCGGCCATTCCAGTTTGTTCGACAACAGAAAATTTCGCCCATCTCGGCTGTACCCGGTCACATGACGAATTCCCGCCAGGTGAAACATCAGCGCCGAACCGATGGAGTTGGTGAACAGCAACCCTCTCCCGGCTCCGGAATCCTTTACTCGCTGAGAACCAATCGCCACTTCGCGCCAACCTTTAGAAACAGGCAGCGCAATAACCGGGTGGCATAAATCCGGGGAAACCAGCGGCGGAGTAAACAATTCCGCCAGGTAGGGACGGGTGACCAGGATAAGATCACCGGCGGGATAATGAGATTCCAAAAGCCGCAGCGCAGGCCGGGCCATTACGCAGTCGCCGATCCAGTTGGGTGTGCGGACCGCCAGGGTCATTCCGCAGCGGGTTGAGTTTCTCTCTCGTCTGTCTCCGGATCCACTCCATCGGGTTGCGGTTCATCGGATTCGGGATCCGGTTCAGCATCGACAGTGCTTTCGTCTCCGAGCTCACCTTCAGGTTCACTGCCAGCGCTCTTCACATCCAGGTCAGTGAAGTCCACATCATGGTCATCTTCGCCATCTGCAGCCTCGGAATCACCAAAAATGGACAGATCAGGCTTTCTGGGGGTGCCGTCCGTAATCTCGTATTTGATCAGTCCACGCTTGATCTCTTCCATGGCGATGGTCAGGGGGTTTTCAGCCACCATGTCGACTTTTTTGCGACCGCCCCGTAGAAGTTGCCTGGCACGCTTGGCGGCCAGGATCACCAGGCGGAATTTGCTGTCTATGAATTCACTTGATTCCAAGATTGTCCTCCTTTTGCCTTCAGAGCAAGCGGGGGGAATGGACCGTCCCGCGGCGGTATGCACAGGGTACGTCCGGAAAATCCGGTTTGATTATAACAGAGAGTGTCATGCGGCGTCAACCACAGGCTACCAGGCACGATACGGCGTGCCGTCCAGGGCTATCTTTTCCGACAGGCAATACACATCCCAGACATTTTCGCCGCCCCATTGTGAACTGTCCCGTTTATCCTGGAAAGAACGCAACCCCCACTCACGTATATGACTCATGGGATCCATGGGAATCCGGCGCAAAAAACGCTCGACACGGCGATTCCCCTCCTTGTCCCGGTACTCCAGGCCTTCCACTAGTTCATCCAGACTTTTCGGCAGGAAATAGCGATCATCATCCATCTCGACCTTGTGTTCCATGGCGAAATCACGATACGCGTCAATGGCATTGCGCAATTGACGCAGGGCCCGCCGCAATTCCACTTCGTCTGCACGCTGCATGGATGTCTGGGCCACTGGCAGGGCCACCGCGGCCAAAACGGCAATAATGACCACCACGACAATCAGTTCGATCAGCGTAAAGCCCGCCCGTACGCTCATCAATTCCTGCGGTCACGATCACGGTTGCGATTGTCGCGGCTGCGGTTGTCACGGGAACGGTTGTCCCGTCCGCGTGAATCCCGACTCCGGCTGTCATGGTTGCGGGAATCCCGGCTGCGGCTGTCCCGGCTCTGGTTTTCGCGGTCACGGGGCGGACGGGATCCGCCCTCATCGCGGTTGTCGCCTTCGGGCTCCGGCAGCAATTCACGAATCGAGGCTTTGACCCGGCCATCACGGTCTATATGGATCACCTTGACTTCAATTTCCTGTCCGATTTCGTAGTTCATGTCGTGGATACTGGGAATCCTGCGGTGAGCGATCTCAGAGATATGCACCAGGGCCGATGCTCCGCCGAGAATATCCACGAATATCCCGTAATCTTCGATACGCGTGATCTTGCCCGTATAGATCATACCGATTTCCGGAGATGCGGTCAGCGCTTTGATGCGTTCCTGAACTTTGGCGCCCACTTCGTTGTTGGGCGCCGCAATGGTCACTTTGCCGTCATCATCCACGTTGATCTTTACTCCGAAAGTCGCGGTCAGTTCCTTGATGGTCTTCCCGCCCGGACCGATGAGGTCACGGATTTTGTCGGTATCGATTCTCATGGTAACCATTACCGGTGCATATTCCGACAACTCTTCCGCCGGATGATCGATGGCGCTGTTCATCACTTCCAGGATGTGCAGGCGCGCTTCCCGGGCTTGGTTGAGGGTGGCGTCGATAATCTCTTCGCTCAAACCATCGATTTTGATATCCAACTGCACGGCATTGATGCCCTTGGCGGTTCCCGCCACTTTGAAGTCCATGTCGCCGAAATGGTCTTCGAAACCGGCTATGTCGGTCAGAACCACGTATTGTTCCTTTTCCTTGACCAGGCCCATGGCAATACCCGACACGGCACCGCGCATTGGCACACCGGCTTGCATGAGTGCCAGTGAAGTTCCGCATACCGTGGCCATCGAACTGGAACCGTTAGATTCCATGATATCCGAAACCACTCGGATCGTATAGGGAAACACTTCGTAGGTGGGAAGCGCGGGGCGGATTCCCTTCCAGGCGAGGTTGCCATGACCGATCTCTCGACGTCCGGCACCTCTTAAAAAGCTGACCTCACCCACGGAAAAAGGCGGGAAGTTGTAGTGCAGCATGAAGTGGCGAAAACTGTCACTGGAAGTGGCGATATCGTCAATACGCTGGGCATCGTCTTCGGACCCGAGCGTAACTGTCGCCAATGCCTGGGTTTCGCCCCGGGTGAAAATCGCGGACCCGTGGGCGCGGGGCAATACGCCCAACTCTACGGACAAATCACGAATTTCGTTCAAGGCGCGGCCATCGTTGCGCTGGCGTTTTTCCAGCAACCGCTGCCGGAACATGTCGTGCTCCAACTGATGGAAAGCCCGTTTGTATTTGGGCTTCAACTCTTCATCCACGATCGTTTCATACACTTCGTCCTTGATGGCGGCAATCTCTTCGCGCCGCTTAACCCTGTCCTGGATAAAAATGGCGTCCTGAAGACGATCGCCACACCCGCTTTTGAGTTCCGCCAGTATTTCGGTGTAACGAGTATCCGGTTCCACAACCATTTTATCGGGATTGATCAGTTCGCGCTGGGCGGAACACAGCTTTTGAATAATCTCCTTGCCGAGAATCAATCCCTGTTTCAGCAAGTCTTCACTGAATTGATCCCCCTCGGCTTCCATCATCACCACATCGTCTTCGGTACCAGCCAGAAGCAGGACCATCTCGAATTCGTTTTCATTGAGTTCATCCCGTCCGGGATTGATGAAAAACCTCCCGTCCCGGCGCGCGATCTTAACCGCGGCAACGGGTGTATCAAAAGGTATGGTTGAGGACATCAGGGCAGCGGAAGCTCCCGTGATCCCCATGGCGTCATAATCCACACTGAAATCAGCACTCAGCAGCAGCGCGATCACCTGGGTTTCATTAAAGAACCCTTCGGGAAAAAGCGGGCGAATGGGCCGATCGATCAGCCGGCTCAGCAAAACTTCCCGTTCCGAAGGTTTGCCTTCCCGCTTAAAAAATCCGCCGGGAATCTTGCCTCCGGCATAGTTGTTCTCACGAAAATCAACCATCAAAGGGAAAAAGTCCTGGCCTTCCCGGGCCTCTTCCTTCATGTTGGCGGTAACCAGGATGCGGTTGTCCCGGTATGAGAGCAAGGCCGATCCATCGGATTGCTTGGCCCAGCGATGGGTTTCGATAATCAGGGTGTTTCCGTCTAAATCAATGTTTATGGTTTTCTGCATTTTTTTTCTCCATGAAAAAACGACGCCTTGAATCGCGCCTTTGGGATGTGTCGATCAAACTCTACTTTCTCAATTTCAAGTCCTTCAATACCCGGCTGTAGAGATCAAAGTCTTTGCGCTTGAGGTATTTCAGGAGCTTTCGCCTGCGGGACACCAGGGACAATAGCCCGCGGCGGGAGTGGTTGTCCTTTTTATGGGTTTTGAAGTGTTCCGTCAGGTTTTTGATGCGGGTGGTCAGTACGGCGATTTGAACTTCCGCGGATCCGGTGTCCGCTTCGTTGCGATGGAAACGGTCAATCAATTTCCGTTTCTCCTCGGTGGTAATACTCACAATATCCTCCTGTCTTTCCTTATCGATTCGTAGTCGTTGCCTGCATTGTACCAGAAACCGCCGCCAAAGTAAACGAAT
>JAFGNX010000026.1 GCA_016926835.1 Candidatus Aminicenantota bacterium
CGGGAAGGGAGCAACCTTTTTCTTTACACTGCCTGCGGATGAAAACCAAAACGACACAAAGGAGACAGCCGATGAACGCATTTAACGAAGTAGAGATATTACTGGTTGAAGACAACACCGAAGACGTGGAGATGACACTGCGGGCATTAAAAAAGAACCGCATCGCCAATAACATTCTGGTCGTCCCGGATGGTGTAGAGGCCCTGGATTTTCTCTACAAGCGGGGAAAATTCAGTAATATTGAGGTTACGTCACATCCCAGAATCATCCTGCTGGACATCAAACTCCCCAGGCTGGACGGTAAGGAAGTCCTGCGTGTAATCAAAACGGATCCGGACAAAAAAACCATCCCCGTCATCATGTTGACATCGTCCAAAGAAGAAAGGGACATCGCGGAAAGTTATCAATACGGAGCAAACTCCTATATCGTCAAGCCGGTACAATTCGATAAATTTACAGAGGCGATCCGTGAGATCGGCCTGTACTGGTTGTTGCTGAACCAGCAATGAGTCCCAAATCGATTGTCCGGACCGCAATCCCTGATCCCCCGCTGCGGATTCTTTTTGTGGAAGACAATCCCAATGATGCCGAGATGGCCAAACGTGAAATCCTGCGGGAAATCACCGATTTCCGTGATGTGCTGGTCGATACCGAAAAAGAATTCCGCCACGCCCTCGATGATTTCAATCCCCACCTGATCGTCTCTGACTACGCCATGCCCGCCTTTAACGGCATGCTCGCCCTGGAAATCGCCCGCTCCCGGCCCGATCGGATTCCTTTCATCATGCTGACCGGGTCCATAAACGAAGAAACCGCTGTGGCCTGCCTGAAATCCGGCGCCGACGACTATGTCCTGAAAGAAAGAATCAAACGGCTGCCGTTTGCCATCCGCGAAGCCCTGTCCATACACGCAGAACAACTGAAAAATGAACGGGCATTGGAGCAGCTTCGCCAGAGTGAGGAGAAATTCCGCCTGATTGCCGAAAACTCCATTGATTGCATCTGGCAATTAGACAAAGATTTTCGCTTCACCTTCTTAAGCCCCTCCCTGCACAAGATCCTGGGGTTCAAACCCGAGGAGTGGATCGGAACATGCATTTTTGATCACGAAGCCGAAAAAAATGATGAGGTTGGCCATCAGATTGCCCGGGAAATGCTGGAAAACCCGCAAACCTTCACCACTGTTTCCTTTGAAACCGAAATGCTCCACAAGGATGGAAGAATGGTTCCCCTGGAGATCATGGGCAAACCCCTGTTCAGAAGTGGAAAACTGGCCGGCATTCAAGGCTCAACCCGGGACATCAGTGAGCGCAGACAAGCCGAAGTCGCCTTGCGGGAAAACGAGAAGCGATTCCGAGAGCTCGCCGACATGTTGCCCGTCGTCATCTTTGAAACGGATCGGCGGGGAAGAATCAATTATGCCAACCACCAGGCTGTCGACTTGTTTAAATATCCACTTGAAGACCTGGTAACCGAGCTCAATATATTCGATATGATCGCCCCGGAAGAGCGAGACCTGGCCCGGGATACATTTTCAAGGCGGTTGACGGGCGAGTCGTTCGGCATGATCAATTACCGGGGAATTACCAAAAACGGCAAAACCTTTCCCATGCTCGTGAAAATGAGTCCGATTCTGGCGGATGAGGTCATCGCCGGATTCCGCGGCATTGTCATAGACACCAGCAAAGATCAGGAAATGATCGAAAAGCTGAGCGCCAGTCAGAAACGGTTTCAGGTCCTGTTCGAATACGCCCCCGACAGTTTTTTCCTGATCGACACGCAGGGAAAGATCATTGAAGCCAACCGCCAGGCCCTGCAAATGCTGCAGCTTCAACTGGCCGATTTAGTCGGCAAGAGCCTTGTTTCCTCGTTTCATTTGCAGGGACCGGATAAGAAGCGCTGGCAAAACTTGCTTGCCCGAAACAGCAAGGGCTTGCCCACTGAAATGGAGGAGTTTTCTGTAAAACTCCCCGAACGATCCCGGACAGTGATCGAAATCAGCACCTATCCGGCACAAATCGGCAGCGAAGCGTTGATCCTGGCTATCGCCCGCGATATCACCCATTTCCGGCAGCTACAGGAAGAACTGGAAAACCACCGCAAATCCCTGGAGAGGCTCGTGAAAGCCAGGACCAGGGAATTGAACAAGGCGTTGCGGGACTCGGAAACCAACCGTGACCGCATCGACACCATCCTCAAGTCCGTTTCAGACGGTTTAATGGTCACGGATGTCAACGGATACATCATCCTGATGAATACCCGGGCCGAGGAATACCTCAACCTGCACTTTGCTGAATGCATCAACCGCAAAATCGGCGACGTGCTCTATCAGGCGTCCCTGATCAAGCTGATAGGAAACGCCTTCACCGAATCCAAAGCGGTCCGGACGGATGTCGAAGTCATGATCAAAGCAGGCGTTGCACACGTACTGGAAGCCGTAGCCAAACCCATCTCCGTGAAAAAGAAAAAACCCATCGGTATATTGACCACCCTGCGGGATGTCACCCATTCACGGGAAATCGAGCGCATGAAAACGGAGTTTCTGTCAACGACGGCCCACGAGTTGCGCACGCCGCTGACATCCATCCAGGGCTTTTCTGAAATCCTGCTGACCCGTAAAAACCTGAAAGCAGATGAGAAAGAGAGATTCCTCAGTTATATCAACCGCCAGTCCATGAACCTGTCCGGGATTATAAGTGACCTGCTGGATATATCACGCATCGAGTCGGGAGAGGGTTTCAAACTGAACATCTCACCCGTTAACCTGAACGAAATCATTGCCAAACGCATTGAGCTGTTCCGCATTTCCCACGGGGAACATACATTCATCACCAACTTCCGGGCTGCCGACCGACCCGTATTCGCGGATCAGGAAAAAATCGACCAGGTCATGCAGAATCTGCTCAGCAACGCCGTCAAGTATTCACCGAACGGCGGAGAGATCAGCGTCAAGACCAATATCAAAGACGCGGAATTCCAGGTGGCCGTAAAAGACTGCGGCATCGGCATGAGCAAGGATCAGGTACGCAATATATTCAGGAAGTTTTATCGCGCCGACAGCAGCGACACGGCACCCGCGGGAACCGGACTGGGCATGAGCATCGTGAAACTCATTATCGAAAAGCACAAGGGGCGGATTCACGTTGAGAGCCGGCCGGGAATGGGGACCAAAGTGGTTTTCGCCATTCCCATTCAGTCCAACCCGGAAAACGGAGCCCATATCCAGGGAGAAGATCAACCATGAAAACCATTTTAATTGTCGACGATCAGATGGAAGTCAGGGAATTGGTGGATGTTACCCTGAGCGCCGATGAAATCCGCATCATTAAAGCCTCAAAAGGAAAAGAGGCTGTAGAGATCGCACGACGGGAAAAGCCCGACCTGATCATCATGGACGTCATGATGCCGGGCAAGCTCAACGGAATCGAAGCCACCCGCATTCTCAAATCCGACGAAACCACACGACACATCGCCATCCTGATGCTGACCGCAAAAGGGCAGGACCGGGACGTGGAAGCGGGGCTCAAAGCGGGCGCGGATGCCTATTTCGTCAAGCCCTTCAGCCCCCTGGAGCTGATCCGCAAGGTCGAAGAGGTGCTCGAGAGCTGACCCTCTCCGCAAGCGACCCGGATCAATTGTAAACTTATGTCCACTTCGGGTTGCTGTTCATTGCACCCCTGATTTTCTTTTTCTTTATTTAAATTCTCAGATATCGCCTATATCAGGCCATTTTTTCTTTTCACCCTTCTTGGCAACACCGTTGCTTAAGCTTTTGCATGAAACACGAAATCAATTCCAATCCGTCAATGGAAAAGAAAAAAGTGCTGATCGTGGAGAAAGAGAAGGAGATCCGGGAGTTACTGCGTGTCACCCTGGAATGCGGTGGTATTAAAAACCTGATCATTCTTTCCCGGGGACACGCAGCTGTGCGGACGGCCCTGCGGGAAAAACCGGACCTGATCCTTACCGGGGTCGACCTTTCGGACGGGGCAAACGGGCTGGATCTCATCCGCAAAATCAGGTTACGTAAAGGTTTCAATGGCATTGTCCTCATTCTTTCCGCCAATACGCAGAAACGGGACATCGAAAAGGGCCTGGCCGCCGGAGCCGATGCTTACCTGACCAAGCCTTTCAGTCCGCAAAAACTGCTGGATACCATCCTGTGTTTGTTAAAGAAACCTCAGGCGACGACAAAATCGCCGCAAATTTCAAATCAGTGGGGAGAAATTATCCATGAACAACCCAACCTCTCTTTTTGACCGGGAAATCCACGCCGAGATGGAGAAATGGCGCAGCCGGATCGAATCCCCTGCGGGGATCCAGACGGGAACCGTTGCTCCTGAGCGTATGACCCACAGCCAGGCCATGCTTTTCGCCCGTGACCTGAATCGCACGTACGAGGCCATGAAAAAAGCCCACCGTGATCTCAACCAATCTTACATGGATACCTTGAACAGCCTGATCCTGGCTTCCGAATTCAAAGACGGCGACACGGGAAGTCATCTCAAACGCATCGGTCGCTTCAGCACCCTGATCGCCGGAAAGCTGGACCTGTCGCGGTCCATGGTGGAACAGATCGGCCTGGCCTCGGCCATGCATGATATCGGTAAAATCGGCATTCCCGATCACATTCTTTTGAAAAAGGGCAAATTATCCCAAAGTGAATTCGCCGTCATGAAAACCCACACCCTGATCGGTGCGCGAATCCTGGCGGGCTCCCACTCGGAAATTCTGCGCACAGCACACAACATCGCCCTTTCGCACCATGAGTGGTGGAACGGCGAAGGTTACCCCTGTGGCTTGAAAGGCATGGAGATCCCCCTGGAAGCACGCATTGTGGCTCTGGCGGATTTTTTTGACGCATGCACATCCAACCGGCCGTACCGGGACGCGCTTCCTTTTGCGTCGGTGATCGAGATGATTCGCGACCTGTCGGGGCGGCAATTCGAGCCCCGCTTGGTGAAACTGTTTCTGGATAACCAGAAAGAAATCAAACAGGTGATGAAAGAAAATGGCCAATCAAAACTTTAAATTGGAAAAGCTTGAAAAGATCGTCCACATACTGGTCGACCGTCAACCCGCCCTGGAAGGGACATGCGTGTTGTTTCTCAGCACCCATTCCCGCTTCGGCGCCGGGCCGGAAACATTGAATGAGTTCCTCAACAATGCGCCGACATTTATCCCGGCCCGGTTTCCGGATATCGATTCACTGGTGCTGATCAATGTGGGAGAGATCATCTGGGTGCATGAAATGGAACCCGCGCCGCCCCAGGCTGTGCAACAGAAGGTGCGGTTAAACCTGAAAAACGATGTGGAAATCGGGGTGGAACAGACGGAGGTTCTTCCCGACCCCAATTCCCGCCTGCTGGATTACCTGAACGGCGGGGAACGCTTCATCAGCTTCCTGCTGAACGACACCCGGATTCACATCAACAAAAGCAAAATTACAAGGAGCGCGGAAGATGGATCAACAAATTAGATCGAATCCCCCATCGGGGAATAACGGAAACCACCGGGCCGTCCCACCCGCGGACGAAACCCGTTTGACAAACACGGATATGGAAAAATCAGTCATCAATCCACCACCTCCCCGGAACAATCGTCCGGCGGAGCACGGGAACGCACCCGGAACAGCATCCTCGGGACTGGATGATTTGTTTCGCCTGATGCACACCAGGGGGGCGTCGGATCTGCACCTGTCCACGCGAAGCAAACCCGTTTTGCGTATTGACGGGGACATCGTTCACCTGGAGCAATACCCCCCGGTAACGGAAGAAGGTTTGACCCGCGCCCTGTTACGCATCATGCCCGAGAACAACCGGGAAGAGTTCAATCGCACCCACGACACGGACTTCGGATACGCCCTTCCCGGCCTGGCCCGCTTCCGCTGCAACGTGTTTCGCGACATCCACGGCGTGGGACTGGTCTCCCGGCTGATCCCCTCCCGGATCATGACCATCGAAGAACTGGGCATTCCGGAATCCCTTGTGAACTTGTGCCAGATCCCCAAGGGCCTCATCTTGGTGACCGGCCCAACGGGCAGCGGGAAATCAACCACCCTGGCGGCCCTGATCGACCACATCAACCGCACCACCCGCAAACACATCGTCACGGTTGAAGACCCGGTCGAGTTCGTGTACGAAAACAACAAGTCCATTATCAATCAACGCGAACTCCACACCCATACGCTATCCTTTAAATCGGCGTTGAAAGCCGCCTTGCGCGAGGATCCGGACGTGATCCTGGTGGGCGAGATGAGGGATTTGGAAACCATCGCCATCGCCATGGAGATGGCCACGACCGGTCACCTGGTGCTGGGCACCCTGCACACCTCAACCGCCATTGCCACGGTCAACCGCATCATCGACCAGTTCCCCGCCAACCACCAGGCCCAGATCCGTACCATGCTGGCCGAGTCGTTGATTGGAGTATGCTCCCAGACCCTGTTGAAACGAAAAGCCGGGGGCCGTATCGCCGCTTACGAAGTGTTGATCGGAACCGTGGGTGTCTCAAACCTGATCCGGGAAGGCAAAAACTTCCAGATTGCCACCATGATGCAAACCGGAAAAAAACAGGGCATGAAAATGCTGAACACCGCCCTGTGCGAACTGGTTGCCGCGGGTGAAGTAACGCCCGAGGAGGCCATGGAAAAGGCTGTGGACAAGGAAAACCTGAAGATCATGCTGCAGTTCAACCAGGATTGGCCTGAAACCAATTCCGGCGGCGGAGAAGCGGGTACGGCCCCAAGCCGGGGAGCTGCACGATGACACCCCCGATTTCCCGTTACAAAGCGGCATCCCTGCCGTGCCAGGAAACCCTTTTCTCCCAGTTCTTTGCCAACGCGCCCGAAGCCATCGCCATCATCGACCCAGCGGGCCGGATCATCCGGGTAAACCCTGAATTTACCAACATGTTCGGCTACACTCAGTCGGAAATTCAGGGGCGCAAACTGGACCACTTCATCTGCCCGGCGAAATTGAAAAAGAATGCGGCGGACCTGACTAATCAGACTGTCCAGGGAAAACGGGTTGTTGCGGAAACCCGACGCAAACGCAAGGATGGGTCTTTGATCGATGTATCACTCGTTTCCACATGCATTTCCGGCAACGGCAAGACCAAGGCGGTGTTCGCGATATACCGCGACATATCCCTGCGCAAGCAGGAGAAACATCAATTGCAGGCATACGCCCGTGACCTTGCGGAACGCGTCAAGGAAATCGACTGCCTCAGCCGCATCGCCCGCATGAAGTGCAGCAAAAAAACCCCCTGCCGGGTGGTCATGCAAAACATTGTCAACATCATTCCATCCGCTTTTCAATTCCCGGAAAAAGTCTGTGTAAACCTGGAAATCGAGGGTGAGCAGTTTCAAAGCCACACCTTCAAGCAGACACCCTGGAAAATTTCCGCGTCAGTCCGCGCCGAAAACCAGACTGCCGGAAAGTTGAGTGTGTTTATGATGGAGCGGGCAAATCCACTCAACCGGCAACAGTTCCTGCCCGAGGAAAAGGATTTGATCAAATCGATCGCCTCCGAAATCGCCCTGATCGTAAAAAGCAAAAAGTGGCAGGAAAAAAAAGAGCGGGAAACCGCCAAACTGGCCGCTATGATTTCGGGCATGGAAGAGGGAGTGATATTTGCCGACAACCAGGACCGCATTGTGGAAATCAACCGCTACATGTTGAAACTGATCAAACAAAAAAGAAACGATGTAATCGGCAAGTCGATATGGGATTTTCACGACGAAGCCGTCTCCAGGCGCATACGGCCCATCATCCGTCACTTCAAGGAAAAACAATGCTACTCCAGGCAGATTCAGCGCCCTTTTCTCGGCATGGAAACCATTCTGCGCCTGCAGCCCATCTACCGCAATAAAAAATACGAAGGCATCATCTTCAACTTGCTGGACGTGACCGAATTGGTCAATTCCAAGAGAAAAGCCCAGGAAGCCAACCGCATGAAGAGCAGTTTCCTGGCCAACATGAGCCACGAAATCCGCACACCCATGAACGGTATCATCGGTATGACCGAGCTGGCCCTGGGTACGGGGCTGGATCCGGAACAGCGGCAATACCTGGAATCGATCGGGACCTCCGCCGATTCCCTGATGCGGATCCTCAACGATATCCTGGACATCTCCAAGATCGAGGCCCGCAAGATCGAATTGGAAACCGTCCCTTTTGACCTGCATCAACTGGTACACAGTGTCTTGACCGTTTTTGCACCCCAAGCCCAATCCAAAGGCCTGGAGCTGGCTTTTCAAATGCCCGCGGCAGCCATAAACGGGGTCGTGGGAGACCCGGTGCGCCTGCGCCAGATACTGTCCAACCTGCTCTCCAACGCCGTAAAATTCACCGAAAAAGGTGAAGTGCTGGTCTGTGTGAAGGAAGTTTTGCGCAAGCAGGATCAGGTCGGCTTGGAGTTCAGTGTCAAGGATACTGGAATCGGTATCCCCAAAGAAAAACGCGAAGCGATCTTTAAATCCTTTACCCAGGCCGATAACTCCATAACCCGTCACTTCGGCGGCACCGGCCTGGGGCTGACCATCTCCAGGCAACTGGTCGATTTAATGGGCGGGGAAATCCACGTTGAGGCGAATCCCGAAGGCGGCAGCCGTTTCATTTTCACCATCAATTTTCCCCTGCACCGTGATTCCGATACAG
This sequence comes from Candidatus Aminicenantota bacterium, assembly GCA_016926835.1. Classification (GTDB taxonomy): domain Bacteria; phylum Acidobacteriota; class Aminicenantia; order UBA2199; family UBA2199; genus UBA876. Next base: position 8,661 of record JAFGNX010000026.1, read on the forward strand.
CCAAAAGCACGACCCAGGACAAGTCTTTGCAGGACGTCACTGTACTCATTGTTGACGACAACGACACAAACCGTCAGATTCTTACGGACATGCTGCGCAAATGGGAAATGAAACCCGTGGCGGTATGCGGCGGAAAAGAGGCATTGACGGCATTGGACAAGTCCATGCGGGAGAACAATCCTTTTGACATCCTGTTGGTTGACGCGCTGATGCCGGGAATGGACGGATTCACCCTGGTGCGGGAAATCCGCCGTCGTTTCAAAACCGTTCCATCACGCATTATCATGTTGTCTTCTTATGATGCAATTAAGAACCGTCACCTGAACGAGGGTCTGCACATCTCCGCTTCCCTGTTGAAGCCGGTGCGCCAATCCGACCTGTTGGACACCCTGCGCGGTTTGACCACAAAAATCGAACACAGCGGGCGCGGCACTGATACCTCCGCCAGTGCGCAGGAATGCAAGCGCATCCTGGTGGCGGAAGACAACCCGGTGAACCAGCTCGTAGCGCGCAGGTTGCTGGAAAAAATGGGCCACCATGTTCACGTGGCCAACAACGGCGTGGAAGCCCTGGCGGCTCTGGAGAAAGAGAGTTACGACCTGGTATTGATGGATATCCAGATGCCGCAAATGGATGGGCGGGAAGCCACGCGCTTGATCCGCACGCATGAAGCCGCCTCACCGCAAAGTCCCCGGCTGTCCATTATCGCCATGACGGCAAACGCCATGTCGTGGAACCGCAGGGAATATCTCGAGGACGGCATGGACGATTATATATCCAAGCCCCTGAGCGGGAAGCAGCTCGCGCAGGTAATCCGCAGAGTCAAAGCGGCTCCCGGATTAAAAGGATCGGTCGCATGATCAACTTACTGACCGCCGACGATGATAACGTTTCCCACATAATGGTGGAGAAGTACTTCCCGACCATGGTTTCGATGTGTTTACCACCGCATTTGCCTGTCAACAATGATTGCAATCCGCCCCTGTCACTCTCTCTTTTGTCGCACCCCGCCAATCCGGATTTTATTGGACGGGAACCCCGTATATTCAATATTATCGGGCGTATCGGCATTTCTACCCCAGTTGGCACAGATACTGCTCCTGTTTTTGTGAACACCATGGAGGAAAGTATGAACTTGAAAACCGCGGGCGGAAGCGGCTCCCGGATTAAAAGGACCGGTCGCATGATCAACTTACTGATCGCCGACGACGACAACGTCTCCCGCCTGATAGTGGAGAAGTCCGCCCGTGACCAGGGATTCAAGGTGTTTACCGCCGTCGACGGTTACGCGGCCATGAACATCATCCGCGAGAAAGGCATTCAGATCGCCATCCTGGACTGGATGATGCCCAGGGTATCGGGAATCGAGTTATGCCGCCAAATGCGGCGTCAAAACGAGTCCGAATACCAATACATCATTCTGTGCACGGCCCGCACCCAATCCGGAGATATCGTCAAGGGACTGAACGCGGGAGCGGATGACTACATCACCAAGCCGTACAACATCAAGGAACTGGAAGCGCGCCTGCGAATCGGCAAGCGCATCATCGATCTTCAACACAAACTGATGCGCACCCAGGAAAAATTGAAGCGCTTGGCCATCCATGACAGTTTAACCAATCTGTTGAACCGGGGCGAGATCTCCCGCATCCTAGAAGAACAATGGATTCAGACCCGCAGGGAAAAGCGCCCCCTGGGCGTTATCATGCTGGATATCGATCATTTCAAAACCGTTAATGACCGTTACGGCCACCAGGCCGGAGACGCGGTTCTGGTGGAAGTTTCCCGCCGGCTGAAAGAATGTATGCGACCGTATGACAAAGTCGGACGCTACGGTGGCGAAGAGTTCCTTGTGCTTTTGCCGAACTGTGATCAAGCAGATACCGAAAAAATCGCTGAAAGGATTCGGAGTCGGGTCTGTGCGACCCCGGTAACCGCATTCGAACACGAACATCACATCACCATCAGCCTGGGTGGCACGGTTGTAACCCCGGAGGAATCCACTCCGGCGGAGACGGTTCTGAACCGCAGCGACATGGCACTATATCACGCCAAGGCGAACGGCCGCGACCGCGTCGAAATGGAATTTCACGGGGAGCCATCCCCGCAAAAAGGAGAAACATATGCAACACGTTCAAGTAACATGGGAACAATACAGTGAAGCGCTGGAAAGAGTGGATGGAGACAAATGGTTCCTGGATGAACTCGTAGACATCTACTATACGGATGCTTCGCAGCGGATAGACGCAATGCACCGCGCGGTTAAAGAGAGGGACTTCGAGGTAATCCGCCGCGAAGCCCACACCCTCAAGGGCGCTTCCGCCAACCTGAGCCTGGAGTCTTTACGTGAAATCTCCGTCCAGCTTGAGGTCGCGGGTCATGAAAACGACCTCGAAAAGGCGGAAAAATACCTGGAAAGTTTCGTTGCCAAGTTTGCGGAGTTGTTCCACCCACATCAGAATCCCGGCAAAAGGGTCGACCCCAGCCCAGCGCCGGCAAGTCGGAAAAACGAGAAAACGGTCCTGATCATCGACGATGATCCGGTGACGGTGAAACTGCTGTGCAATCATTTTGAAAACCTGAACTGGAATGTATTGACTGCAGAGAACGGAAGCCTGGGCCTCGAACTGGCCACACAGGAAAAGCCCGACCTTTTGATCACGGATATGCTGCTGCCCGGGACACACGGAGTGGAAATCTGTCGTCAGGTCAAACAGAACCCTCTGCTCACTCAAACCCGGATTGTGCTGATCACCAGCGTATACAACAAAATGAGTTACCTGAATGGAGATATGGACTGTGAGAAAGACGGTTTCCTGGAAAAGCCCGTAAGTGCGGACAAACTGAACCAAGTCATCAGCCTTCTGTTTCCAGTCGCTGACGCGCCGCGGAAGAATCCCGGGAACCAGGTCCGCATCCGCCAGTCCTTCCACAACATGTCTGAACGAGCGTATAGCCGCTCTAAAGGCTTAGAGCCCCGGGGGGAATTAAGTCCGGCCCCGCATGCAAGGGGATTCAAGAACTCGTAGGAGACCTCGGGAGCACTCGTAGAAGGTAGAGGTCTCGGGAGTAATTGTAGAAGGTAGAAAGTAGGGCCCTCGGGAGTGCTCGTAGGAAAGACAAAAGCTTTTTGGGTTTTTGTTTTTACTTTAGACTTTCGACTTTCAACTACCTGCCTCCTGCCACCTTTTCAAATCCCAAATCCCAAATTCGAAATCCCAAACAAATTCAAATGACCCAAAAAAAAACAAGTTGAGGGTGGGAAAAACAGTGGGGGCGAAAAATTTTTCGCCCGTACAACGGACTCCCCTCAGTGCTTTGTTCTACCTTCTACGTTCTACAGGGCGGGTTTCAAACCCGCCCCTCGCCTGTCTCCTGTCACCTGGCCACCGGCCCCAGGGTTCTGTCTTTATTGTATTTCCTGGCTCCCCTCAGTGCTTTGTTCTACCTTCTACGTTCTACGTTCTACAGGGCGGGTTTCAAACCCGCCCCTGCGCCTGCCTCCTGTCACCTGCCGCTGGGTTTCGCCTGGCAACAATGATTGCAATCTCCCCGTGTCGCTTCCACTTTTGTCGCACCCTTCCGGCCCGGATTTCACCGGACAGAATTCCTGATTGTTCTTTTATATAGGCATTTTCCGCGCTTCAAGATCACTTGGCACAGGTACTGCTCTCCTTTTGTGCACACCATGGAGGAAAGCATGAAAATGAAAACCGCAAGGATCATCGTATTGTTCGTATTTGTGTGGAGTATCTTCTTTCTGGCGCCGGCACACCAGAAAGCGGCGTCTGAAAACTCGCTTCGTCTGTACAACGTAGCCGGCCAGGCGACATTCACATTGCTCAAGGGCGTCATCCAGGGCAAAGTAAAGACTTTTAAAGATGTAACCAAAATGCTGTTTTACGGTTCCGTCTCCGGTTACGGCTTTTACCAGTCCAAAAAGATGATCGGCAAGGGTCACATCACTCCGGGAGTCCTGCTGGCCAACCTTTCGGCTTCCATTTCGGAAAACACGGCCCTGGGTCGCCATCCCCTCTCACATATCGGCTATACCCTCGGTCCGGCCCGTATCGAATTTGCCACGCCTTTCGCCCATGAACCCGCCGCGATTGTGAACCTGTCGGTTATTCCCAGGGAACTGGCCGGCTTTGTCAGTTGTCTGAAGGAAGGTTCGCGCCTGAGCTTCCGCAATGGCATGTTTGTTTTCACAGCCGCCGAGGGCATCCAGCCCAGAGCTCTGGGTTGGACCCGGGGGATGTATCCCACCGTGCTGGAAAATCATCAATCGGACTACGTGTACAATCATGAAACCATTCACGTAGTCCAGAATATCCAAGCCATGTCGCTCTCACCCGAACCACTTGTCAGTTCTGAAAGGGGATTCGGTCAGTCAAAACCCAGGCTTTTCTCTTTCAACGGCATCCGCATGAATTTCCTGGGTCTGGGAATGGATCTGTTCGCCGAAAAAGTTCAATCCTACGCCACCAACATTTATGAAGTGGAAGCTTACCACTTTGC
>JAFGNX010000005.1 GCA_016926835.1 Candidatus Aminicenantota bacterium
AGGCCGGCGACGATCCAACGTTTACCGGGCAACCGCGACCAACCGGACGCAATCCCGCGGAAAAATCCAAGCACCCGGTGCCGCGGCTGTTTTGGATGCATAGATGGTTTAACAAACATTACTACATTCCTCCATGGGGAGAACGCATGGCCAGGTAGAACACGGGTATAATTCGGGCAAAGATCACCATGGCATTGGCCAGAACCAAACCGCCAAGGTAGACACGGGTCCAAACCCCGCGATGCGGCGAAAAACGTTGATCCAAGCGGCGCAGACCGGCGATCATCACCATGATCAAGGGCAGCCACAGGGGAAATATGTACCTGCCCTGGGGTGCGATGCCCCGGTTGCCATACCACTGCCAGATGGCGGCTACCTGGATAACCAACACCAGGACGGCAAAAACCGGAAGATACCACTCTTTGTGTTTAAAGATTTTTGTCGCCCATGCCAGCAGGGCCACGCCAAATATGAAAAAGAAGCCGGCGTACCAGATCCAGTGAACATCAAAGGCCATCCAGCCAATCATGGCAAAAAAACTCTTGCCCAGAACCAGCAAAAAGTCCCCAAAACCCATGGCGATCGAGGTAGCCGAATCGCATTCGTATAATCGGCCAATACCTGTAAAGAGGTAATGATACAACTTGAAGATCTTGCCCGGCAGCAGGTAATTCACCCAGGAAAAGAGCAAGACGGTTCCGGCCAGAGCCAGGAAACTTGTGCGGAATCGCCTGCCAAAGCCTTTGCCCAGCAACAACCCCGCCAGGAGGAAAAAAAAGAACAACCAGCCGCCCTTCTTGGCAAAAAGGGCGCCGAACAGGCCGATCATGATACCCGCCAACTGCCACCAGGAGAAGCGTTCTGTAAGTCGGAACAGGGACACGAAGAAAAGAGTGCCGAAGAATACGGCCAGCACATCATAGTTTACCGCCGTACCCAGGATCATGAATTGCGGCACCAGAAAAAACAGCCATATCCGCGGACCCGCCGCGGTATCCGGCCGGGTGGCAAGAAAACGATAGGCCAGCAGCAAGGACAGCAGGGTCCACAACAGGGACAGCAGGCGTGCCAAATAAAAGAGATTGACCAAGGAAAGCTTCCGGAAAGGACGCAATATCCTTGCATACAATTGGTGAAACAGATTCAGGCCACGGCCAAATGAGAACGAACCCTGAACATTGCGCAGAAAATATATCCGGCTCAATTTTTCAGGAGGCCGATCGGGCTGCGCCATGCCCACGAACACAAACCAGCGGGTTTCCCACAAAATGTGAATAATGGCGGTTTCCAGCCGTGCATGTTCAGATATTGGGTAAAGTTCAGCCGCAATACCGGCGAAGTGTTGCACCTCGTCGGGATTTTGAAAGGGAGGGATCAATACCAGGTAGACGAGCATGGCTACTACCACCAGGACCAGGGGCAACCTGGCGGACCATTTCGCCCGAGTGGAGTTCATGGGCTAATCCTTTGTCTCAACAGCAACAATTGTCAAATCCTTTACGTATTGAAACGGCTGTTCACTGAGCTGATGCACCGTCAACCGATGAATCCAGGTCTCCCCCACTCCCCCGGTGCGCACCATGGGCTGGATCCAGGAGACATCAGACTCAGCGGACATTTGAAACCACCGCACCACAGTCATCCAGCGATCCCCGGTCATGGGTAACTTGCGGCCGGGAATTCCACGCCCCAGCCATAAAATGGGAGCAACGGCATGCGGCCTGGTTTTGTAGGTCAGTGTAACCTGAAAGAGCCCGGGTCCAAGCTCGATGCGCCGGCGGCAATACAGCCCCCCCCAGCCAGCGGCCTGACCCGGTTCCTGGTGTTCGAAAAAGCCCATAATCCGGAAATGGTCACCGTCCCGCTCTCCGAAATAGGAAGCCCGGCCAATGCGTGGACGATTGGCTTGCACAACCCACACCCAGTTTCTCTGCCTTGCCGAGGATGCGAATGTGAGGTCCTCGAGAAGGCGTGCATTCCATTCGACCGGCTCAGAGAGTTCCCGTGCCAGGGCCAGGTTGGATGGCAATGCCGTCAGCTCAACAATACGCGGCGAGGTGTCCGTGTCCGGCCATCGGTTTAGGGCCTGTTCAAGTGTTTCCAACAACTCCAGAGAGGATTGAACCCCCGTTGCGATCTTTTGCCGCAAACTCTCTTTCTGTTTTGCCTCCATCTCTGCTAATTTTTGCCCCAATTGTTGTGCCTGTAACGAGGCTTTGGCCAGTGGCGGATAGCCCATCTTGTAGGTTTTTTTTAATTCCCGCACCCGGTCACTGATCTGGAGAAAGCGCTTACGCAGTGCGAGATATGCGGGATCATCATTCAGTTCGGTTTGCAATTGATCCGCCAGCCGGGACTCTCTGTCTTGATACTTGTTTAACTCGCTGTTGGCGGTGTTTGCCGTATTCTTTAACGCAGCTCTCACAATCCCTTGGGCGGAAATGTGCCCTGCAGGCTCATGCCTTCCCAGGTCTTTCACAGCGAGGGCCGGGTAACGCCCTATCAGATTCCGGACCAGGACGGCATTGCCGCGCCACTCCAGGAAGCGAACCAGGCGGACCATCCATTCCGGGCTCAGTTCACCCTTGTCGTGGAAATGGCTCAGTACTCTCAACGATAACGCATTTATCCGGGGATCCTGCAGGCAGGAGAAAGCCACATCATCGAGGTTTTCCACCATTGCTCCGCTTTTTTTTGGGGAAGCCAGGAAATTTAAAAAGATATTATCCGGAAAACGGCGCTGCAATCGCTGAAGGTCTTCCCCGGCAATGGGCTCCCCCGTTCCGGCGTGCCGGCTGATGATACCATAACCATAGGCATTGAACATCACCGCCAGGCTTTCGTCCCGCTCCATGTTGGGGTTTTGGAACAAGCGACCGTAATACAGCGTGGCACGGCCGACATCATCACGCACAAAATAGTGAAAGTTCCCCAGTACGTAGTTGCAGGTAAACCGCACCTGGGTCCAAGAAGCCACAAACAAACCCAGGGGAACCAGAATCAGGGCCGCGGTTTTATGTACCGATTTGCGCATGAAAACACTGATGTAGAAATCATTTATGTTTGAATTCGGCAGAATGTCCCATAAGCCTTGATTCCCCAGCCATTCCTTCTCTCCAAGTATTGGATTCTAACACAATGCCGGGATGAAAATACACCTCCGGCGTGATTTTACGATCATGGAAACGGGGAATTAATAGAGAAAAAAACTACCTGTGGGTTGACGGTGGGATCTGTTTCCAGCCGCCGACCCAAGCGCATGTTTTTTTTTGACTGCGGTAGGCCCAATAGCCCGCATGCGTGTCAACGGGTAGCAGCAACGCTTCACGGGGACCTGGAGAGATGGCCGCGGTCAGCAAACGGGAGCGGCGATTCTCGCCGCTGGCGAACTGACGGCATTCCAATCGGTCATTGAATACCAGAATCTGGATCCGGCTGAAGCCCTTCTGCAATGGAGCGATGTAACGCTCCAGCCAGGCGCGCCATCCCGGACCAGGATGGCGGCCGTTGCGAAAATGGCAGAACAGCATCAGCCGGGCACCGCGATCCAACTCCCAGCGGCCGGCCTCCAGAATGCCGAATCGACGGCTGATCAGCCGGTCCCGGTGGCGGGGTTCATGCAGCCAGATCAGGCATTGGCCTTCGTGATCAAATCTTGCGAATACGCCACCCCAGATACGTTTGCCTTGAAAAATCAGGCTGGCATCGCAGTTTGTTCTGACATGTGGCAGCTTCCAACCAGAGGGAAATGACCGGTATACGCCGATGACACAAAACTGCCCGGACCTAGCCGCCCCATGGGCGGCAATACGGGCAAATCGATTCCGGATCTGCTTGGCTGATTCATTCCGGGAAAGGCGAACAAACACAGAAGCCCGTTTCAGTTCCCAGCGGTGATGTGATTGAGTCCGCAGACTCGAACAACCGCTTGCGAAAATCCCCACAGCCAACAAGAGGAAAAACCCCATTGAAATCATGCAATGATGAAGGTTTTTCGGTAACAAAGTCTGTCGAAACTTTTGCCCCCGTAAAACTTTTCCGGTTGGATTCACGTGGATTTTTCCAGAACACGGAACGTGCCGGGGGCTTCGCCATCGAGAACCTCGGCTCTAATGCCCCGGCGTATCATGGCATCGCGAAGTGCCTGCTTGGAACGCTCAAACGCATAGCCTTTGGCATCCACAACTTGGGCTGCGGAGCCGGGAACCATGCGCCAATGGTAAAGCACCTTGGGAATATGGCGAATGCGATCCGTGATTTCGGTAACACGCAACAAGAGATCATAGTCCTGGCTGCCCTCATATCCCTCGCGAAATCCGCCGACCTTGTCTACCAATTCCTTGCGACATACCACCAAGTGGCACAGGTAATTGTAATTCAGGAACTTCTTGGGGGACCAGCCCGGCTTGCGAACCGGGTCCCTGCGTTTGCCGTCCAGGGTCAACTTGTCTTCATCCGTAAAGATCAGGTCTGTATCCGGGTACCGATTCAACATCCGTGCCACTTCATAAAGTGCAAGACAGTGAAGTTCATCGTCATGATCCAGAAATGCGACAAACTCCCCGGAAGCCAACGCCAAGGCGGCGTTGGATGCTGCGGATATACCACGGTTGTGTTCCAGGCACACCGTACGGATACGGGGATCCTGTTGCTGGAATGTGTGCAACATGACAGGGATGCGTTTGTCAGTTGAAGCATCATCAGCCAGGCACAACTGCCAACAGGGGTATAACTGGCTCAGTACCGATTGAATCGTGCTGCAAAGCCATGGCAATGCAATGTTATATACAGGCGTGATGACGCTGATAGTCGGTGTATACGACAAGTCCTTGAAACGGTTGATGGCGCGGCGTTTTGAAAAGCCTTCCAGGAAAGGGTGTACCCTGAACCGTGCATAGGCGCTGTTTCTTAATCTCTTACACCACCTTTTCATGGATGCCTGATCAACAATGCGCCTGGAACTTATCCTGCTGAGCCACCCCATCTGTTTACAAAAAATAGTAGTAGCTGCGGATCACACCCACATTGACTACAGGTTGATTAAAATGATTCGCCATAACGACCAAGGGTGGATTCTTGCGATCAAATGCATAGATATCCTCCCGGGATGCCCGCGGTTGCCGCAAGCGCTGCATCCATATTCCCGGCAATTCCGCCAGCAGCCGTACATAAGCCCATAAATACCGAAAAAATGTCAATTTGCCCTGCCTGATAAAATGGGCCATGCCGCGCAAGTCTTCCCTGAGGTAATTGCGGAAGAAACTGAACTTGATTCTACCACTGAAGTTTTTTAACACATAACGCTGCCTGCTTTTCACCACCAGGGTGATTTTTCGTCCTGAAAGCTCCGTTCCGACGGATTCATGACCACCAAATTCATGATATACCAACGCCTTTGTTGCAATCAGCCATCGTAACCCCCGCATGTGGGCACGGAAACTCCAATCCACGTCATCGTAAAAATGAAAACCCTCATCCATCTCACCGACTTTTTCCCATGCTTCCCTGCGAACCAGCACGGCAGCAAAACAGGCTGAGGCAGTGGTTTTTAAATCTTTGAATTGCCCCACATCCACCACACCGAAAAAGTTGTCCCTTCCCCAGCCGTGATTGCGGACAATGTTTCCGATACCGTTGACAAATCCCCTGGTCTTGTTCAAACGGATCTGGGGAACAACGCCGGCAACATCGTTTTGATCCTTTGCGTTATCCAAACGTTTCAACATCATTTCAACGCAGTCTTTCTCCAAAACCACGTCGTCATTCAGAATCAGGATCATTTCCCCCGACGCCTGACGCACTCCGGCATTAACGCCACCGGTGTAGAGTAGGTTGCGCTTGTTGATGACGAGTCGGACCCGGGCATAATGCCGGCTGACGAAATCCAGTGTTCCATCAGTTGAGCCGTTGTCGCTGACAATCACTTCGTGTATGCCAACGGTCTGACTGAAAAGGGAATCCAGGTTGGCCTTGATAAAACGCATACTGTTGAAAGTCACAATCACGCAACTGACCCTTGGCATACCGGAAACAGAAACACCTTCGCCCGGCGCTGCCTGTTCCGGCTCAAATGCCTGGTCAATGATAATGTTGCTTTTTCTGAGTACGAAAAGATATTGCTTTAACAGGAATTCAGAGAGATACATATCCGGGGCATTGAATCGGGCCCGGATCTGTTGCCAATCGGCCGGGAGCCGGCGAAAAATTTTGCGCCCGATCTTATCGGTCTCCACGAAGCCGCCGGTCGCCTCGTTCCAGAAATAGATTGTCCCATTGCGCTCGATCACCTGGTAGTCAGGACTGGGATGAAACACGGCACCTTTCTCTATATCTGATATTTTCATGCATTCCTCTCTGAACCCTGTAACACTTCGCTGATGACACCCAACATACGGGCGTTGACAACTTCTTTTGCATAATCTCTGGCGACTTTTTCCCGGGCACGGGCTCCATATACGTTTTTAATCTCAGGATCCTGGAGGATTTCGAGTATCGCACCGGCCACTACCGAGGGATTATCTGGGTCCACCACCAGCCCGCTGCGATATTCTTCAACAATGGAAGCCGAAACTGAACGTACACTGGCTATTGTCGGCAAGCCTTGCTGCATGGCTTCAATAAAAACGATGCCGAAAGATTCATGCTCGGAAAGAGAGGCAAATAAATCGGCCACACGGAACAAATCATTTTTTTCATGCGGTGGAAAATCATCAAAAAAGTAGACTTCTCCTTTTTTGGTTTTTGCCTTCACATCCCTTGCCGCCTGCTTGATGATGGGTGTATAAGCTGTGGTGCCTCCGGCAATTACCAAAGCGGTATCCGGCATTTTCTGCCATACGTACTTCATGGCCCGTACCAGTTCCAGGATCTTCTTGTGGCGGCCATGCTGACTCATGCAGAGAACAACGTTTCGTTCCGTTATTCCCAATCGCTTTCTGAGTTCCACCGGGGATTCATCCTTTTCCGCTTCGACAGGCTCGATCCCCGGCGGCACCACCACCACTCGTTCGTCTGCAACACCCACGTTGTGGATGAAAAATAGCCGCTCGCAATCGGTCAGGGCGATCACCCGGTCGGCGCTGCGTAAGAGGTTGAATAACAATGGAGTTGAAAAACTGAAGGGATCCGCCAGATGAAAACATGGAATCAGGATAAAAGGTACATTGAGTGCCCTGGCCGCTTTCCAGGCGTAGTACGTATTCAGCATGGGAAAGGGAATGCCCACCACCATGTCCGGTTTTTCAGCCAATATTCGATCAATGTAATAACGGTTGCGCGGACCGAAACGAAAAATCTTGATCCAGTCATGCATGGGGAGATGGAGCCGTCCCGCCAGCCAAGACAGTACGTTCAGGAGTCTACGGAAACTCCTGGAAGCGGGTAAGCGTACCACTTTGACGCTATTTACGGTTTCGGTTGCCACTTTGATGCGACGCTGGTCGCGCAAAAAGAAGGCCTCTGTGGAATATGCGTTGGATGTGACCACGGTCACCTCATGGCCTGCTTCCCGGCAGGTTTCCGCCATACTCCTGGCCAGGGTTTCCGCCCCTCCCCGGGCCGGCGCATACAAGTGGGTGGCGAAGAGAACTTTTCCCCTTTGTTGATAACGATGATAAAGACCATAATCAGACAATATCCAGCCTGGGAATTCGGCTTTACTCCACACCCACTCCAGGGCCGCGACATCTTCGCGGCCTTCTTCAGCCATGCACTCGCGATGAAACAATGTGTTCACCAATTTCATTCGCCGCAAGCAAACGGGCTGCAATCCGGACAATCCAACCACGGAGAGGCTGAGAAAAAACCGCCGGAGTTTATCTTTCGCCGGCTGAAGCATGTCGAGCAAAGCCTTTAAAGAATGAGTGTAGGTCATGTTATCTTCAGACACAATGTAGAAGTATTCCGCACCGGTGCGGGCCAGAAGACTCGTAACCAGGGGTTGTTTTTTCAAATCAAGCGCAATTGCCTGCACCTGGGGATAATCCTCGAGGAGCCAAGAAAGGTTTTTTTCAGGGTGGTGCAAGAGGTAGACCTCGTAGATTTCTTCTTCCAGATCCTGGGTAACCAGGTGATCCAAGGTGGCCCGAATACCGGACGCTTCCATTTCTCCCTGGTAGAGAACCACGGCACAGACATGCTTCGGCCGGCTTGTTTTCTCCATAATATAGCAATATGAATCCACAACACCCAGAAAGTCCTCGCTTTGTTGTCTCTCCCGCCCCAATGCTTTCATGGCATCGATAAATAACCGGTATTGCTGGTCGACCTCAAGTGAAAATCCCGCTCCCCCGGAGTGGGATGCACAAACATATGCACGATAAAAGGGAGGCAGATCAATTCGAGGCAAATACTGGGATACCAGGTACCAATGGTTCAAGCGGTCCAGATTTTCCTGGTGACTCAAACGATAGAAATAGTACTTGAAAAAGAAATGGTGAAGAAACAACGGCAAGGAACCCCCATACCCGGCCCAGGCAGGTTTATTAAAATTTCCTTGAATCATGTGCATCAAGACCGTGATATCCGGCAAACCGTTGCATACATGTTCGTTCAACTCGGCGATGCCGGCGATAAAAAGCTTTTTTGAGACCTCATCCAATGAGCGGTCGGTATGATCGTTCCAGTCTGATGCATAGGGAAAACTGAGACACAACTCATTCCTTGATACCCGGGCCAGTTCGCTGATAAATTTTTCGCGACAGTCGGGAACAATATGTTCCAACACGTCCAAGGCCAACACCGCATCAAAATCATCCGTCCGGAACGGCAACCGGCAACCGTCTCCCTGAACATAAGCGGGCGGATCATCACGGGGGACCTTGATGTCCAGGCTGACCACCCGGGGGAAGACGAAGGCCGGGGGACAGATTTCGACACCAGCCCGATTGCGCACCAGTCCACCCACGTCCAGGATGCGGCAATTGCCCTCAGGGTAACGATGACGCAAAAAAAACAACACCCACAGATATCGTTCAAGCAGGTCAACATCAAAAAATCCCTCGCCCAGAAAGCGGTTCAGCAGCCCTTGCAACATGGGCTCAGGGTATCCAATCA
>JAFGNX010000183.1 GCA_016926835.1 Candidatus Aminicenantota bacterium
CGCCTGGGGCCGGGCCACTTCCGCCAGTTCCGCAACCTTTTCCGCCTGTAGAAAAATACCCAGCAGGGGTATAATCATCACCAGCATCGCTGTCTTTTTTTTCAACGCACTTCCTCCCTGGGATAGATTCGCCTCGCGTGTATTATAAGCGATCCATCGCCGGAATCAAGCCCGACGATGGCCATCCAGCCTGGCAACTTCGGCCGAGGAAAAAACAGGCTGGATAAAAATTCAAAAGCTTTGTGGGTAAAGAATCGGAAAAGAATGCCCCGTTGAGGCATTGCAAGCGGGAGTGATTCCGGGGAGCCCGTATTTCCTTTTAATGGCGGGTTGTAGAGACTGCCTGGGCCTGGAGCCGCGCCATCTCTTTTAGCATGGCCATTAACCGCCGAATATGTTCGCGCTGGGCCGCGGTCAGTTGTTCCTGTTTATCGCGCTCCTGGGCCCAGATCTCTTTTTCCAATTCATTTTTCAGGCTTTCCAGCGCTGCCCGGGAGGCGCCGGGTGAATCCCCGGCCGCGGCCAGTGTATTCTTTATCAAAGATTGAAAATCCCGGCGGATCTCCGTTTCCGGTTTGAGCTCCACCACCTTGTGCGCCAGTCTCTTCAACTGCGGACGAAATCCCCTTCCCAAAGCGGAAATCCGCGCACTCACCGGCGCCTTGCTGAACTTGGCAGGCGGCCGTAAGGGCACCACGGGAGTGGGTTTAACGATGGTAATGGAATCCCGGCAGTCCCCCGCTTTGCTCACCAGCCACAAATGCAGGGTGCCGGCACAGCGGGTCCAGTTTCCGTCGAGGACGATGTTGATGCGCTCATTCGCAGGGAAGCTGGCGGAAAGCGCCTCCCAATCGGAGGGCGGCGGATGGGAACACACCCCCGGGCCTTCCAGCAGATCCACCCGCCCCCGCACGGCATCGGGTTTCAGGCCGCCGTAGCGCAGTTTGATCGTCGTTTGGCCCATGCCCGTGCGCAGCTGCTCTGGATGGATGTGGGTCACTCGCGGAGGGCCGTAGACCCAGAGCGCTTTCGCGTTGCTCACCGTTCCCTGGGAATCCTGCAAACGCACCTGGTGCAGGTCCTGCCGGTCCAGCAGACCCGGCGGCAGTTTCACCTGGATCAAGCCGGAGGTGGGGACACGCTTCACCGTGACGCATTCAGAATTGTCGATGAGTACCGCCGTGCCGAAATCGAGTTGTCCGTTGACTGTCAACAACGGTGGATTCTCTTGATGAATGTAGTAATAATTCGGTTGCAGGGAATCGATACGGGTAACGCCGCTCACATCTGTGCGAACCGGAATATCGAAGATATTGGAGCGAATTTTTTCGGTCCAGTCATTTGCTCCCGGACCGTGGCACTTGCCCTTGATCAAGAGGAACTGCAGGGTGCCTTCCCGGCTGAACCAGATCGGCCTAGGCAACCATAATTCCACTTGCCAGGAGTAATAACTGCATTCGCCAAATTCCCGGGGGGGGTTGAAGTATGCGTCTCCTAAATTTCCATCATTGCGGGTCCTGTTGTACAGGCACTGCCAGGGACCCCCGGCGGCACTGTGGCGTACGAACAGGCGGATGTCCCGGGCATTCCATTTGCGGTCATTGCCGGGAATAGTGAGATCTTGGCCGCTCAATAACAGGAACAATTCCCCGGAAGCCAAAGTCACTTCGACCTGTGCGGGAATGGCCCCGGTGATCACTGGTTTGGAATACACCGTCTCAGCAGGCGCTGGAAACGCGGCGATCCACATCAGAAGCAGCAGTGTCATTATCGGAATCCTCACACAAGGCTGTTTCATCTCCCCTCCCTTGAATAACCCGTATACAATTATAGTATGTCTTTTGAAAAGTCCCTATCTCAGGACAAGCATGCGAAAATCCGAGATTACGGACTCAGGACCAGGGTCTTGCGTTCAAATAATGTGAACTGGAGTCGGAGAGAGGAAAGGTGGGGATAAATGGCGCAATCCCGAACAGGAAACAGCAATATTCCGTTCTGAGGGGGAAAAAAGAGAGAGGACAGGCGGCAGGGAATCACGGTTGATTATTTCAGCCACTTTTAAGCGTATCTGAATGAAACACTAGACGGGGGATCCAGCGCATGGAGAAACGCGAAAAGTGATCATGCAAGACCTGACCCTGGATTTTCTCGGTGTCATGAAGTATACTATCAATGGCGCCGATTTGATTCTACAGCTTGCGGGCGTCGGATAAATTCAGCTAAAGCGTGGGGAAGGTCATCCATTGCCGCGGGTTCCCGCGGCGGTTCTTCTTCTCTCCGCGCGGGAGGATTGTCATGTCAAGAATAACTGGAAGATTTTTTCAAAAAAAGCGCCTGGAGAAAGGGTGGACCCTGCCGGACCTGGTAGGCCGGATAAAAAATTGGAACCTCAATAAGGGATGCAATCGCGTTATTGGGTTCGAACGGGGAGAGAATGATCTGGATCCGGAAATCCTGCAGCGTCTGGCGGAAGTGTTACAGATCCGGGCCGAAGAGATGGAATGCATCCGTCATGAAGAAGAAGCCGCTGTTAAAGCGGCGTTCGCCGCCTGGCGGGCCCGGTCTGGAGAAAATCAATTTTACTACCGCGCCATGGCGTGTGTGTTCGTGCGCCAGGCCATCCCCGGTCATCTGCGAACCGACGACGAGGTGATCGCTTTCGCCCGTCGCTTCAGCCGAGAGCGGAGGGTGATCGCCTGGCTCTACCTGGGCCGGCGGGAACGACTGGCCATGCGCGACGGTGAAGTCACGAGGCGCCGGCCGTTTACATGGAAGAATTTCCGGGAGCCGGATTTCAGCATACAGATCCGCTGACCAAACAAACCCTGACAGAAAGACAGCAGGAAAGGCGGCGGAGCTGGACCGAGTAACAGTGGGGCGATATTCCTGGGTTATGGCATGGGGCAAGTGGCGAGAGGCAAGCGGTTGGAGGCTGGTGGGCGCGAGCCCGGTATGCCTGCCCGTATTTGACATGAGCCGGTGATTTTTCTAGAATCAGGCGGAAACTCCAAATGCCCGCGAAAATCACTGACCAGACAAAAGAAGAGGAAAACCGCCGACTCCGTGAAGAATTGTCCCGCGAGAAAGCACTCAGAAAAGAATTAGAGACCAGTGAGGAGAAGTACCGCCTGCTGGTATCCAACGCCATGGCGGCTATAATAGTGGCCCAGGGGGGTCGATTGGTGTTCGCCAATCCCATGACGGTTTCCCTGACCGGCTATTCGCTGGACGAACTGGAGTCACGGCCATTCGTGGACTTTATCCATCCCGATGATCGGCAATTGGTCATGAAGCGCCACCTGCGGCGGCTGGAAGGGAATGAGGATCCTCGCGTCTATTCATTTCGTGTGCGCAACCGGGAGGGCCGGGATATCCGGGTTGAGATTCACGCGGTATTGATTGAGTGGAACGGGGAACCCGCCTCACTTAATTTCATTCATGATATCTCGGACCGCACAAAAACCGAGATCGCCCTGAGAGAGAACGAGGCCAAGTTCCGCACGATTTTCGAAAACGCCAATGACGCGATTTTTTTGATGAACAAGGACATCTTCCTGAACTGCAACGAGAAAACCCTGGAGATGTTCGGCTGCACCTGGGAACAGATCATCGGACAGCCACCGTACCGGTTTTCGCCGGCCGTGCAGCCGGATGGGCGGGATTCCAAGTCAAAGGCCCTGGAAAAGATCACCGCAGCGCTGCGGGGAGAACCCCAGTTTTTTGAATGGCAGCACTGCCGGTACGACGGCACGCTTTTCGACGCGGAAGTGAGCCTGAATGTTCTGGATGTCCTGGGCGAAGATTACTTGCAGGCCATCGTGCGGGATGTCACGGAACGAAAGCGTTTTGAGCGAGAGATCCTTGCGGAGAGAGAGAGGTTGAGAACCTTATCCGACAACGCGCCTTTCGGCATGGTGCTGGCTGCCCCGGACGGGCAATACCTCCATATGAACAACAAGTTCACCGAGTTGTTCGGCTACGATCTGAAGGATGTCCCCGACGGAAGAACCTGGTTTCGCAAAGCCTTTCCCGACAAGGATGCCCGGCACGTGGTTATCGCGAAGTGGAAAGAGGATTTCAAGGACGCCTCGCCGGGGGAAAAGAAACCCCGGGTGTTTACCGTTACCTGCAAGGACGGAACGGAAAAGATCACGAAATTGATATCTTCCAGGCTGGTGTCCGGTGAATACATGACCACCTTCGAGGACCTGACGGAATACAAACGGGTGGAATCCCAGTTGCACCAGGCCCGGAAAATGGAATCGATCGGCACCCTGGCGGGCGGTATCGCGCATGATTTCAACAACCTCCTCATGGGGATTCAGGGTTATGCGTCATTGCTGCTGCAGGAACTGGATCCGGCGGATCCTCACTACAACATGGTGCGACGGATTGAGGAACAGGTCCAGAGCGGGTCGAGCCTGACTCGTCAGTTGCTGGGGTTCGCCCAGGGAGGACAGTACGAGGTCCAGCCCACTGACATGAATGAAATCCTCACCAAAACCGCGGCCATTTTCGGGCGGACAAAAAAAGAAATCTCCATTCAACAGCAATACGAACCGGAACTGTGGGTAGTGGAGGTGGACCGGGGCCAGATGGAACAGGTCTTCATGAACCTGTTTCTGAATGCCTGGCACGCCATGCCTGGCGGCGGTGAGCTATGCCTGAAAACAAAAAATACGCCGGTAACGGATGAATGGGCCACCCGATATGATATCCCCCCTGGCCGATACATACAAGTGACGGTCAAGGATTCCGGTCTCGGGATGGACAGGAAGACCCGGGAACGAATATTCGATCCTTTTTTCACTACAAAGGAAATGGGCAGGGGCGCCGGCCTGGGACTGGCCATGGTCTACGGAATCGTAAAGGGGCACGGCGGCGCCATCGATGTTGTCAGTGAGCCCGGGCAGGGTACGGTTTTTTCCATTTTTCTCCCCGAGTCGCAACAGGCGGTGGCGGAAGAGAAACGGCAAACCGGGATCATCGCCAAGGGCGACGAGACAATCATGATCGTGGATGATGAGCAGGTGGTGCTGGAAGTGAGCGGCAGCATGGCCGAATTCCTCGGCTACAAGGTACACGCCTTCCAGGATGCACGGGACGCGCTGGCCTTTTATCAAAAA
>JAFGNX010000184.1 GCA_016926835.1 Candidatus Aminicenantota bacterium
GATGCCGAAGTGGTGGAATTGGTAGACACGCAAGTTTCAGGTACTTGTGGGAGCAATCCTGTGGGGGTTCGAGTCCCCCCTTCGGCATTTCTTGTCGACTCTGAGACCCCCACTCCGATTTTGTAGTATATCATGCACAAAAAAAAAGCAGGTCGTGTGGCCGTGCTGCTTTCCGGGCGGGGGAGCAACTTCAACGCCTTATACCACGATTCGTTGGCATCGGACTCAGGTTATCGCGTGGTGTTGGTGGTTTCAGACAACAAGGCGGCCCCCGGGTTGCTGCGTGCCCGGGAGATCGGCCTGGATACTGTCTTCCTGGATCCGGAGTTGCTGTCCGGCTGTCCGGCTTTCAGCCGGCAGCTGGTGAAGGAGTTGCAGTTCCGTAACGTTGACTTGATTTGCCTGGCCGGGTTTATGCGCATCCTGGGCCGGCAGGTTGTAGACACCTACGCAGGCCGTATCCTCAACATCCATCCGGCGTTGCTGCCCGCGTTCCCGGGACTGAACGCCCAGCGCCAGGCCTTGGAGTACGGGGTCAAGTGTTCGGGATGTACCGTGCATTTTGTTGATCGCGGCATGGATACCGGACCCATTGTGTTGCAGCAATGCGTTGAAGTGCTTGATCATGACAACGAGGATTCCCTGAGCCGGCGCATCCTGGAAGCGGAACATCGCCTGTTTCCCCGTGCCGTACGCTTGTTTTTTGCCGGGAATCTCTGTTTGGAGGGCCGGAGGGTGAGAATCAAATGAAAACAAGAACAATTGCTTACCTGGTGATGATTCTGATGGCAACCTGGAACATGGCCTCTTCTCTTTCCATGGAAGATGCCCAAAAAATCGACCGCTTGCTGACGCGGATCGCGCAGAATCCTCGCGAACGGGTGGTATTGCGCTCTGTTGAATTTACGCAAACGGAACTCAACGCCTACCTGAATCTCATTTACCTTCCCAAATACGCGCCCGAGGTCGGGTCCGTGGACCTGGCCCTGGAAAACGATAACGTTGTTTCCGGCACCATGGCCGTCAAGCTGGAGGGAAAGAAATACGAACGCCTGCCATCTTTTTTACACGACTTCGAAGTGCGTTTTTCCGGCCGACTGGAATCAGAGAACCAGCGCATGCGTTACATTTTCAAAGATATTCGCATAAACGGGACCAGTTTTGCCCCGGAAGTTCTGGATGAAGCGTTTTCCTCCGCCCAGGCCGGCGTTGACATCAAACAGTCCATTTTCGACTGGTTCACCTTGTTGCCGGGATTGAAAAAAGTCGCTGTTGATAGCGGGCGCATCACCCTTTTCTTTTAGTTTGTCCCTGAAACTGGATGACCCGGTCTCCAAACTGAAGGGAGTGGGGCCGGCCTATTCCGCCGCCCTTGCCGCCGCAGGCGTGGATACCGTCGAAGAACTGCTGTTGCAGTTCCCCGTGGACTACCTGGATTGCCGCCGGGAAGCGCAACGATTCATCCCGGAACGACCGGGGCTGTATGCCGCCCGGGTGGTTTCCGTGTCTTCATCCCGCAATTTCCGGCGCCGGCTCTCTACCATCCGCCTCGACCTGTCTACATCTTTCGGCCCGGTTCGAGCCCTGGTGTTCAACCAACCCTGGTTGTTACGGCAACTGGAGAAAGGCGGGAGGATATGGGTGTTCGGGCGTGTGGATACCACGAACGGCAATGCAGTAATGCCGGCGCCCCGGATTTTCCTTGAGCCGCCGCAAAGCATGGTCCCGGTATACCGGGAAACCGGCGGCATCTCGCGTGGGCGATTGAGCCGTTTGATCCAAGTGGCGCTGACTGCAGTGGAATGGCCCGCGGAAACTCTGCCGGACTGGATCCTGAAGAAACGGTGCCTGCCCGGGTTGCGACGCAGCCTGGAGCGCATTCACCTTGCGGATAAAGATGCGGATGATCTGATTGAACCCTATTTTGATCGCTTTCGCTATATTGAGTTCCTGGTCTTTCATTTGGAGTTGTGCCTGGTGCGCCAGTTGCTGGGCAATATTCCGCGGCGCTTTTCCTACCCGCGCCCGACTGACCTGCGAATAGACCTGGAGGGCCGCCTGGGCTTTTCTCTCACAAGTGGACAGGCGCATGCGTTGAACGAGATCCTGACGGATACGGAAAAGTCCACGGCCATGCAGCGACTGGTGCAAGGGGATGTGGGCAGTGGCAAGACCGCGGTTGCTTTCGGGGCCCTTCTGCTGGCGATACAAAGCCGTTTTCAGACCGCTTTCCTGGCGCCCACGGAAATGCTGGCAAGGCAGCATGCACAGCGGGCAAAGCGGGTGTTTGGTGAGGTGGCGGTTTGTTTGTTGACCGGGTCAACTTCCGCTGCCGAACGCCGCCGGATTGAGGCACGCATCCGGGACAGAGAACCATTGGTGGTTTTCGGTACCCATGCGTTGTTGAACCAGCGTCTGGCGTTTCCGCGCCTGGCCATGGTGGTCATCGATGAACAGCAACGTTTCGGCGTATCTCAGCGGGCCGCCCTGTACGGCAAGAGCCGGGGGGCGGATCTGCTGGTGACTACGGCCACTCCCATTCCCCGTACCCTGATGCTGGCCTTGTTCCACGACCTTTCCGTTTCCACAATCCGTGATCGCCCCCCTGGAAGGGGGGTCGTGCTTACGCGGGTTCTGGACGCCGGGCGGCGCGATGCCTTCTACAACTGGCTGGCCGATCGTCTTGGAAAAACTTTAGAGAAAGAGAGAGTTCCGGAGCGCGTATTTGTGGTTCTGCCCCGCATTCGTCCCACAGAACCTTCGCCGGATACGGCATGCCTGGAGATTGAAGGGCGGGAATTAGAGAAACGGTTGAAGACATACGGAACCGCGTTGTTGTCCGGCGAAACCCCGGCACTGGAACGGGAGCGGTTGCTCGCGGATTTTCGATGCGGACGCCTGCAGGTTTTGATCGCAACCACGGTTGTGGAACTGGGAATCGATGTGTCCGAAGCCACTGTCATGGTTGTCGAGAACGCCGACCGCTTCGGCCTGGCGCAACTGCATCAACTGCGCGGCCGGGTGGGGCGGGGCCGTAACCCGGGGCAATGCTACCTGATCCGCTCCGAAGCGGCTTCAGAACGGGGGCGTCAGCGCCTCGAGATCATGGCGCGGGAGCATGACGGATTTCGCCTGGCCGAAAAAGACCTGGAAATGCGTGGCGGAGGAGAAGTGGCCGGACAACGACAGGCGGGATGCCTGGATTTCCGTTTCGGAGACCCCGCCCGGGACCACGAAGTGTTCCTTCGGGCCCGCGAAGACGCAAAACAGATCTTGATTGCGGACTCTTTTCCCACTCCCTGGCTGAAAGAGGTCATCCTTGCCATGCGCGCGCGTATCCATCGCATTCACTTCAGTTGAGAGTTTTTTCTCTGTTGGGCTATGATACAGATGGAGGTGAGCCAATGAATAAGCGGTGGCTTGCTTGGATGTTGTTGGTGATCATGGTAACGGCGCTGTCGGCATGCGTGGCCTCTCCGCGGACGGCTCCGCCGCCGCCCCGTCAGGAGATGCGAATGGCCTCACCCGGACCGGGGTATTTCTGGGTCTCCGGCCATTGGGAGTGGCGCAGCCGTGACTGGTATTGGATTCGTGGTCACTGGGAACGCAAACGGCCCGGCCGGGTATGGGTTTCCGGTCATTGGGAGCGGCGGGGAAAACGGCAGGTTTGGGTGCGTGGCCACTGGCGTCGCGCCCGGGCGTATCGCCGCTGAAAGCGCAAAAGGCTGTTCTGTTAAGCGGTTTCCCGGAAGGGGGTTCCGGTTTACAGAGGGGGGGAAATCGTGTATAGTACCCCTTTGCCGCTCCTCGGCCTGGAGGAAGACGGCGTTTCCGAGGAGAGAAAGCCGTGAAACGATTTTTTGCAGTTCTGTTGCCGTTGATCGCTTTGATTATGATCGCCTGCGGCGGCCCGGAGACCGTTGTGACGGAACCGGAACCCGCGGCCGTGCCCGAAGCCCCACCCCCACCGAAAGTGTCTCCCGATCCCGGAATTCACCGTGTCCACGTGGTGTTGCGTCACTTCGGCCGCCTGACCCGCAAATACATGAGCTACGCCGAGTACAGTCGCAACAATTCCGGAAGCGAAGGTGTCGCATCCGTGAGTCCGGACTGGTTTTACGACACCTACAGCCTGGACCTGAACGAGGATGGATATTGGGCCAAAGTAAATTACCAGACCGCGGAACGGGCCATTGCCCGTGATCCCCGCATTGAATCGCTGCTGGGTAATGCTCCGCGCCATGCCATTGATATGACGGTCAAGACGCCGGCCGGTCGCGAATACGTGCTCAGTGACAGCGAGGGAGACGGGGTGCTTGATTACGCCGCCCTGAAGAAAAAATCGGCGCAGGATTCCGCTTTTGACTGGGAACTGCGGGATCGCATGCAACCCACATACTCGCGCCTGCTTTCCGCGATCAAGGGTTACTACTCGCGCGTTCCCGCCGCAGAACGTTGATGCAGACACGCCCCGTCCGGCTCATGGGGCGCAGCAACCGGGCCGGGGAAATACTGATCCGTCTGCGCGCCGGGTTGGACCTGCCCCTGAATGAATCCAATCCCTACCTCCGTGAGGCCTGTGCCATGCGGAACCTCATCCTGACCGCGCCTGAACTGGAGAAAGGATTTCCCGGGCTGTTCGCCAACCCGGAAAGGGGGGTATGGGCGGATGTGGGCTGTTATTTCGGCGAAACCCTTGCCGATATGGCTGTCAATGTTCCGGATGTCAATTTTCTGGGGGTGGATATCCGCTATAAACGGGTGGTCAAGAGCGGCCGTCGCCTGGAACGAATGGGTGTGACCAATGCCAGGATCGTGCTTTGTGATGCCGGAATGTTTCTGCATACCCTGCCCGCCGGGTCGCTGGCGGGAATCAGCGTATTTTTCCCCGACCCATGGCCGCGGGAAAAACATCGCAAACATCGTTTTGTAAACCGGGAATTTCTGCAGCTGGCGGCATCACGTTGCCGTTCCGGTGCACTGCTGTGGTTCAAAACCGACCAGGAAGAATACTTTAACGAGGTGATGACCATGGCTCCGGAATGCGGCTTTCATGCCGACCGGGTTCCCCCGGAGATGCTTGGGGGACGGGATTACGACTCCGTGTTCCAGCGCCTGTTCAAACGCAGCCGGCAGGGCGTTTTCCAGGCGGTA
>JAFGNX010000185.1 GCA_016926835.1 Candidatus Aminicenantota bacterium
ACGGATCCCCACCGCACGGTTGAGCACCGCCCGGGCAATATTGCCGTCCGCCAACGCTTCGATCAGGGTCTGTTCGGCGGTCACAAACGCGGTTTGCGCATCGATCACATCCAGCATGGAGCCCACGCCTTCCCGATACTCTCCCTCGGCAATGTTGCGGCTCTCCAGCGCGCTGGAGTAATAAGCACGCGCGCTTTCCACCCGTTCCAGCGCTTCCTTTACCTCTAAATACGCGTTCCACACTTCCAGGCCGATCTGTTGGCGCATGCCTTCCTGCTGCGCTTCCAGGCCGTTTTGGAGCAGTTGTTCCCGCTTGACACGCGCCGGACGCTGGAACCCTTCAAACACCGAATAACTCAAACTCAGGCCGATGTGGCCCGAAGCGTTCATGTCCGCAAGCGCCAGGCCGTCAAAACCATATCCCCCGAACAGGGAAAGGGTCGGATAATAATCGCTGCGGGCCAGACGGATGTTGGCCTTTTGCGCGTCTATCCGGGCGTTGATTTGCGCCAGCTCCGGCCGGTTCCGATACGCGATCTCCACGTAGCTTTCAAATTTTTTCTCATTGAAATCCGCTTTCCAACCCGTGATGGTTTCCGTCGCTTCCAAATCGTCTAAAACCGCCAGCTCCTGGTTCGCGCGCCTGCCCATCTCCAGGTTGAGCCGGCCACGCGCCGACAGCTGCATATTGCGCGCCCGGATCAAAGACAACCCCGCGTCCGCCCGGGCCACCCGGGCTTTCAAAATGTCTGAACGGGTCGCCAATCCCACATCAAATAATGCCTGGGCGAAATCGAGGTGCATATCCGCGCGCCGCAGCGATTGTTGCGCCACAGCCACCAGTCGTTCCGCCTGCAGCAGGCGGTAATAGGCTGAAGTCACGTTGACGACAAGCTCATCCCGGTTCGACCGGTGTTGGGCCTGCTCCGCCAGTACAGTCGCCTTAGCCGCCTGAACCGATGAAACGGTTTTAAAGCCTTGAAAAACCGGGTATTGAAACGAGAGGCCACTGCTGTAATGGTCCATATTCGCGACCCCGCCGGTATTTGATCCGGACTCCAGGGTCGAACTTCGGCCGCTGGCGTTGAACGCAATCAACGGCCAGTATCCGGCGCGGGCCACATCTATTCCCGCCCGGCTCTCTTCCACGCCGAAGCGGGAAGCTCGGATCAGGGGATTGCTTTTCAGGGCGGCATCCACACATTCGGCGAGCGAAAGCCGTGTTTCCCCAGCTTCCCCGGCCGGCAATAAAAACCCAAAGCAGAAAAACAAAACCAGAAAAAAGACAAAACGTCCCCTGATGAAATGAGTCAAAAAATCTGGATGCTTTGTTTTCATATCCAATCCCCTGAATCGTCAGTTACGAAAATATATCCCGATCATCGCTTTCACGAATTTTTTTTACTCCCCGCTGAGGTGATATCCGCAATCATACACTTTCCTTTATAATTCCTCAACTTCTCGACTGGAGCGTCGTCTCAATAAAGTTGAAAAGTTGACCCACCTTCGCCAAGGCTTCGGCGGGCAAGCAGGTACAAGCTGACAGGAGGTGGGGTGGTTCGCGAACCGTGCGAACACAGTCGCTATAGTGCCACCTGGTTCTTCCTTGCCACTTGCCTCTTGTCAATGTTCAATTGATGGAGTTGAAGAGGGTAAAAGAATTCAAATCCCAAATCCCAAGCACAAAATCCCATACAAATTCAAAATTCCTATGTTCAAAATTCAAAACAGAAACAAACGACAGATACCTTGAGCGCAGCGAAAGGAACCGTTTTTTATTCCTTCTTCTTTATTCCTTCTTCAAAGCCCGAAGGGCCATAAGGCCGCCGCCTTTATTCCCACGATATAATTGAATACGAAATGCGGAGAATGCATTATTCCGAGGGGACCGGGAATTCCTGGTGGACGGCGCAGCAACTATCCGCCCTGGCCGTCACCACGCCCATGCATTTCTGACGCCGGCACCTGAACCCGGCATTCCACCCTGAACGCAACGGCCGGGGCTGTTGAATTACTTTTTGTTTGTGCGGATACCCAGAAAAGTATACAAAGGACAGAAACTCACAAGGCTGGTCAGCAGAAATACCACCGCGACCACACCCAGCACGATTGCCAATGTGCCTGTAAGTGTTTTTGTGACCAGAAGCGCAACCACCACCAGCGCCACAATGGTCCGGATCGTGCGGTCAACCACACCCATGTTCTTTTTCATTTTCTTCTCCCTCAGTGGGGTTCGGCAGGGAACTTCCCCAGATTGATTCTAGACACAGTCGAAAAGAATGTCAAAATTAAACACAGACGGGCGTCCATGGAAAGTTGAAAAGTGCGTTTTTCAACACTCTACGTTCTTCGGGGCGATTCTTGACAGTCTTCCTTTGTCACCTGTCACATGGTACCTTAAATCAAGTTGAGGCAGTCGAGTGAGTTGAGGGCGGAACGGAAGTTGGAAAAGCCACCTTCTTTTCAAGAACGGGCGACCGGCCGGTCGCCCCTACGCCCAACTTTTATTACTTCTTTCCTCTTCAACTTTTCAACTCTTCAACTCTATTTGGTACCACTCGATTGCGCCCGGACCGCTTCGCCTCATAGAGACGCCGATCCGCCGTTGAAATCAGTTCATCCATGTCAGCGGATTCCGCGTGCACAACGCCGATGCTGCATGTGACATGAAAAGATACTTCGCCGGGGCCGGAGAAAGCGTGGTTTTCCACTGACTCCCTGATCCGCTCCGCGATAACGATACCGCCTTCCAGATCCGTTTCCGGCAGCACTACGCAGAATTCTTCGCCGCCGTATCGTCCCGCATGGTCGATCTCTCTCAGGATTCGCCCAACCAGTCCGGCAAATCCCCGCAACACCACGTCACCGGCCTGGTGGCCCCGGGTATCGTTGATCTGCTTGAAATTATCAAGATCGATCATCAACAGCGTCAACGGCGTGTCGTATCGTTCAGCCCGTTTCAACTCATATTCCAGTCTCTTCATCAGGTGCTGACGGTTGGCCAGGCCGGTGAGGCTGTCCGAAGTAGCCAGGCGTTCAAGTTCTTCCTGTGCCCGGACCTTCTCCGTGATATCCTGGACAATGGTGTCGAAATAAACCAGGTTCCCCTCTTTATCAAAATTGCCCCTGGCATCGAATGACCCGATAAACTCGCTGCCGTCCTGGCGCTTCAAGTGTACGGTGTAACCCAGTACGGCACCTTCCTCGCGCAACCGCCGTATCAGGTTGTCCCTTTCCCTGACGTCGGCCCATACATCACCCAATTCCGCCATCTGCAGTTCCGAGAACGAGTCATAGCCGGTCATGCGCAGAAGCGTATCGTTGACGGTTTCCAGGTCTCCGTCGCGGTTGGCGCGATAAATGCCCACGGGCAGATTCTGCTGCAATTGACAAAAACGCTGTTCGCTTTCCTGCAGGGCCTCTTCCAGACGTGTTTCTTCGAAATGACTGTGGAATTCCAGCAGAAAGAAATTCTTTCCGCCTGGCTCCCCGGATAAATGTGTCAAGGTGGCAGGCTGGTTCCTGCCCGTGCCGGGGTCAATAATCAAGAAGCGTGCGTGCTCTTGTTCGGCGGAAATCTGGAACGTCCGCCGCATTTTCAGGATTTCCAGAATGGATTGCGGCAACAGGGAGCCCGGGATCATGCGTTGAAAACCGCTGTTGCTCAGGTGGATACATCCGTCTCGGTCCACAACCGCCGCCGCCCGGGCTGAGCGTTCAAATACCCGCCGAAAAATATCCTTCTCCCCTATATCAGACATCTCTCCGTGCCACCAACATGATAGGGGTCCGTCCCCCCAACTGTCAACAATCCTTGTCCGGACTCCGGATTCACTGCAACACTTCGCGGATGCTGCGGGCGAATTGTTTCAGTTTAAATGGCTTCTGAATGAAACCGTTGCAGCCACGTTTCAGTATTTCACGGGCTTTTCCGTTGATGCTGTATCCGCTGGAAAGCAGGACTCTCAATTCCGGATTGATCTTTCTGAGGCACTTGAACGCTTCTTCCCCGGACATCGCAGGCATAATCATATCCAGAATGACAAGGTCAATCTCTTCTTTCCGATCCTTGTAAAATGCCAGCGCATCCCGGACATCGAGGAACGCGTAGACCTTGTAGCCGAGGGACTCGGCCATGCTGCGGCTCACGTCCAGAACCACACTTTCATCGTCCACGATCAGGATCGTCTCATTGCCCTCCTCCGCTCCCCGGGTTTCCCGGTTTTCCACAGCCACCTTTTTTTCGGAAGCGGGTATGAGGATTGAAAAAACCGTACCTTGACCGGGTTCGCTGAACACTTCAATCTTTCCTCCGTGTCCCCTGATGATGCCATAGACCATGGCCAGGCCCAATCCGACTCCCCTTCCCATTTCCCTGGTTGTAAAAAAGGGCTCAAAAATGCGCTCTTTGGTCTGCGCATCCATCCCCAGACCTGAATCAGCAACCGTAACCTGTGCGTATCGACCCGGGGCAATGCCGTGTTTCGACGCGTGTTCTCCGGTAACCCGGGTATTTTCTGTTTTCAGGGAAAGTTCACCCCCACCGGGCATGGCATGCCAGGCATTCAGGTACAGGTTCATAAAAACCTGCTCCAATTGGCCCCGATCCACTTCCACAGTCCACAACCCCTGCTCAAATAATCGATGAATGGTGATTTCTTTTCTGGTTCTGCCAAAAATTGCGGAGGTTTTCTCCAGAATTTCATTCAAATTCGCGGGCCTAACTTCGTATTGCCCGCCACGCGCGAAACCCAGCAACTGCCGGGTCAGGGCCGAGCCGCTCTGGAGCTGCTCCTCAATCCTGCTGATCCATTTGTAATAATGATGAGATGGATCAATATCCTTCAGAATCAGTGACGCATACCCCTGAATCCCCATGAGCAGGTTGTTGAAATCATGCGCGATTCCGCCCGCAAGTGTGCCGATTGATTCCATCTTCTGCGCCTGGCGAAGTTGCATTTCAACCCTTTTCTGTTCGGTGAGATCTTCAAATGAGGTCAAAAACTCACCGGAAACCAGTAGCGATGAAATCAGGCTGAATATCCTTTTCTTTCCGTCCTTGCAGATCACCGTAAAAACCCTGGGCTTCTTTTCCCCGGGCAACGCATCTTTGAAATCCTCCACCCATTTTGATATCACCAAGCGCCTGTAATCCTTGTCCGGAAAAGCCTTGCGAAACCATTCCCGGCCATTCGGGACATCATTCATGTCGTAACCGGTCAGTTCCGTAAATTTGCTGTTGATATAGATATATTCGCCCTGTTCCGTGGACAACACCATGCCGAAGGGTGCATTGTCCGCAAGCGTTCTGAATCTCTCTCTTTCACTCAAGATCTCTTGCTCAAATCTCTTTCTGTCTGTAATATCCCGCACAATCGCCTGAATAAAAGCCTCTCCCACAGCACCCAGGGCGTTCAGGCTGACCTCGGCATCAAAGAGGGTGCCATCGATACGACTGTGTTGCCATTCAAAACATTGGGCTTCTCCCCGCATTGCCGCTTCAATCATCTCAAGGGCTTTTTCTTTCGAGAGCCTTCCATCCGGCTGCACACGCGGTGAAAACTTGTACGGCGGCTGTCCAATAATCTGTTCCCTGGTACAACCGAACATCTCCAGGGTTTTCCGGTTACAGTCAATAAAGGTGTCCCTATTCATCAGAAAAATCGCGTCATTCGCGTTTTCAAAAATCGTGCGGAACTTGGTTTCGCTTTCAAGCAATGCCTTTTCGGTTTTTCTGCGTTCCCCGATATCATAAATGAAATTCAAGGAAGCCGGCTTCTCCTTCCAGTTGATTACCACCGCGTGGATCTCCACCCAGATATCCCTGCCATCTCGATGGCGGACACGAAACGAATAGACCTGGGGCGTCTTCAAACCCTGCAGCCGCTGCAGGTGGCGCCGCAGAACCATGTCCCGGTCATCCGGATGGATAAACTCGGCAAACGATCTGGAGTACAGTTCCTGCGGCGAATAACCGGTTAAAAACGCCGCCATGGGGTTAACGAAAACCAGTTCGCCGTCCTGGGCCACCAGGATGGCCTGCATGGCTTTTGTCACGAGCAGGCGGTACTGCTCCTCGCTTTCCTCCAAGACGGCTTTGGACTCTTTTTCTTTTTTCAGTTCTTCCTGGAGTTTTTTGATTCTCTGCTCCAGTTCCCGGCAAATCGGCTTTTTGTGCATGGGGTTTGTGGCTTGATTTTACAAAGATTCATCCCGATTAACAAGTTTGACCTCCGGTTTTGATATACCTGCGTTTGCATTTTAAAAAGAGATGCAAAACATGCTTTTCCCGCTGTGTTACAATAGATAAGTGAGGAAAGGGAGGGGGACATGAATGCGAAAATCCTGTTCACCGCACTGGTTCTTTCGACCGGAACACTGTGCTTGAGCGCATCGGTTAAACTGACCATCCTGTATGACAATACCATCCATACACCGGGCA
>JAFGNX010000186.1 GCA_016926835.1 Candidatus Aminicenantota bacterium
CAACAAAATATTTGATTTGAGGAGGAGATCAAGCATAATTATTGTGTCTCATAATATGGCTCAGATTTCCAGAATGTGTGATAGAGCGATTGTCTTGTTTTCTGCAGGAGAAATGATCAACTATAAAGATGTTTCTACAGGAATAAGAGATTATTTGAATATTTTCAAATTCGACAAAAGCCAAATAATATCTAATAAAGGATATATGATTCAGGATCTCAGAGTTAACTCTTCGATGATGAATGGTCATAATGTGGTTAACTATAAAAATGACCTTGAAATTGAGTTTGTTTTGAAGGGGGCTTGTTTGACAAGCGGACTTGAATTAGTCATTACAATTCAAACACAGAGCTCTCAGGTGGTTGCCGGTTCAAGCACGAAAACTCAGGATATAAAAATAAAGGATGAAAACCCGATTTCTTCTGTAACGGTAAGTTTTAAAAAATTGCTGCTTAGCCCAGGGATGTATAATATATCGGTAACTGTAAGGGATTATGATTCAGCCGAAATATTGGCTTGGAATTTTTGTGCAATATCATTTGAAGTATTAGGAAGTTTTTATTCTGGAGCTCCCGTTCAATTGTTTGGTGATTGGCAAATAAATAAGAAAAAAGTCGGAGTGTGTTAATCAGTTACTAAGGAGTATAAAATGAAAGTTTGTGCATTTCTACCTGCAAAAGGGTCTAGCCAAAGAATTCCTAATAAGAATATTAAATTGCTAGAAGGGAAACCATTATTTTTGCATACGCTTGAGAAGCTGGTTGACTGTGACTTTATTGATCAGGTTGTGCTTGATACAGAGTCCGAAAAAGTAACAAAAATGGCTGCACATGTAGATTGTAGCGTTCTCAGAAGAGATGCATTACTAGCGGATAATAAAACTGACGGGAACCGATTGTTTATTAATGAAGTAAAGCATTTTGAAGCAGATATTTATATTCAGATTCTATGTACAAGTCCCTTTATTGAGAAGGAGACAATTAGGAAGGGAGTGGAAATTCTAAAAAAGAGCGATGGATATGATTCTGTTATCTTGATGAAGAAAGATAAACTTTATCTGTGGAAATCGCAGAAACCCTGTTATGACATAAATAATATACCCAATAGTTCCTTCCTTTCAGATATCATTATTGAAACTATGGGGTTGTACATAATCAAAGCAGAAGCAGCTAGAAATACTAAAAGGAGAATTGGTGAGCATCCATTCTTTCTTTTCGCGTCGCCGATTGAAGCAGTGGATGTTAATTATGATTCAGATTTTGAACTCGCAGAACTTATTGCTGCAGGAAAAAGAGAAAAGGATCGAAAGGAACTAAGTAATATTAGAAATCATCTAACAAGCTCAATACTATCAGACATTGTTGATGATTTAGGTATAGGTGGAATTATCAAAGGTTTTACTTTAAATCTTCCACAAAAAAAAATTCTTGGCAAAGCGAAGACATTGAAAATCAGGAAACTCAAAAGTGGGGAGCATCAGACGGGGATTTACAAAGCATTAAAATCATATGAAAGTATTGTTCCTGAAGATATCATTGTTGTTGAAAATGAGCTTGATCAATTCGCATATTTTGGTGAACTAAATGCAAATTTAGCTATACAATCAGGTGCCGGTGGAGCAATTATTGGAGGTAAGACCCGGGACTCGAAAGAAGTGGCAGATCTTGATTTCGCTGTCTTTTCAAAAGGCTATTCACCTCGAGATGTTAAAACCAGAGGGACATTAGGCAGTATTAACAGAGAAATTTGCATAGAAGGTGTTAATATAGCGCCAGATGATCTAATATTTGGTGACAATGATGGGATTGTCATCATTCCCAAAAAGAACGAGAAACAGGTACTAAAGCTTGCTTTTGAAGTCATAAAAAAAGAGAGATGTATATTGCAGGATATTATCGGTGGTGTGAAGGTGTCTGAAATCACTAAAAAGCACGGGTATTTTTAGTTTTTGATGTCTAAAATAGTCTTGAAAACTCTAAATAGAATAAAAATTCGTTTATTAAAAAGTAAATACGCCAATGAACGTTGCGTAATCATTGGAAATGGTCCTTCACTAAAAAAGCATGACTTAAGGAAATTAGATAATGAGTATGTGTTTATAGTAAACAGAGGTTATTTTGCATACAAACTGGGATTAAAGAAAGCAGATTTTTTTATTGTCTCAGACCCTTTTACATATGACAAGTATAGATCTGAGATAGATCAAGCCGATGTTAGAATGAAGTTCTACAGAGACAATGTTTGCAAAGATTGTAAAAAAGGAATTATCCTTAGTAATATTAATAATTATGAGATGCACCAAGGACACTTCAGCAAAGATTTGCAAATAGGGATAAACTCTGGTCATTCTGTAGTTCTAGACGCAATTCAGGTCTGCTTTTATATGGGTTTTTCGGAGGTCTATCTTATTGGGTGTGATTTTGATTATAGCCAAAAAGAAACCCATTTTTATGGTGCTGGGGAATTAGAAACTCAAAGGAAGGCTGTAATGCCTATTGAAAAGGTATTTTCATCTTTTAAAGTTGCTAATGAAGTTTTTTTAAAGCATAAGCGGCAGTTATTTAACGCGTCAAAAGGAGGCGCACTCGAGGAGTTATGCCGGGTGGAGTTTGACAAAGTTTTCAATGGCAAAACCAACATCCAATGAACTTTTTCCTGAAGGCAAGAATTATCTTATGAAAAAGGACGATAACTTTTCAATAATTAACAAGAATCACTTCAATGCAAATTTAGATATGCGAGAAAAGTTGGATTTATTTAAGAGTTCAGTGAAAATGATTGAAATTGAAGTATTTTCATTTTGTAATAGAAGGTGTTGGTTCTGTCCAAATTTGTATATTGACAGGCATTCCGATAATATTTTTATGCAGGATTCGATTTATAAAAAAGTAATTTATGATTTAAAAAAAATTGATTATTCAAATAAGATTTCCTTTAGTCGTTACAACGAACCACTTTCGAATAAAAATATTTTTAAGAGGCTTATAGAGGCTCACGAAGTATTACCGTCAGCGCAGCTTCACATGAACACAAATGGTGACTATCTAGAGCGAGATACAATACCACAACTTTACGAATGTGGCCTATCCAGTTTGAACATTCAGGTTTATATCCCTAATGGCATGGAATATTCTGATAAGAAGGCTTATAGTCTAGTTAGTACCAAGATAAAAGCCCTTAATCTCGAACACAAGTTGATTTGCTTTAAATCCATGAAAAGATTGGAATATAGATTGATTTATGAGAACATGAGTATTAGAATTTATTCAAAAAATTTCATCCAATCCGGAAATTATCGAGCTGGATTGATCAGTAAGCTAAAAAAAAGCAGAGTAAGAACGTCGCCTTGTTTAATTCCATTTCGCGACCTTTATATAGATTTTAATGGCAAGGTTGTCCCTTGCTGCAATATCAGGAGCGATATCCCGGAACACAAAAATTATATTATTGGTGATCTAAGCAGGAATGAGGATAATATATTTTCGATATTTAGTTCGAAGGAAATAATTGACTGGAGAAAGCAACTTTTTGGTTTCTGGAAAAAATCGGCGCCATGTGATTATTGTTCTTTTCAAGAAGTTGAATCAACTTGGACCAATAGGAAAAAAGCACGAGAGGTCTCTAAAATGTGCTTTGAATAATTATTTTTATGTTCTTAATTCACGACAGTTAAACATGGTAAAAGTCTGTCGAAACTGATATTGTTTCTGTGAGTGATTTGTTGCGCATTGAGTGAATATTCCTAATGAAGGGACTGCGGCGGCGTGTGATTTGGGAGGGGCTCGAATCTAGTTGAATGGGCTCAAAAACAACTCAGGCTTCCAGCGTATGTATTCCAGTTATGCGGTTATGTGTGGGAATGAAACATCACTCGTTGATCTTTGTCATAAGTGAGGGAGTCCCGGTAAGCAGTCTGGTGCGTGGAGCTTACTTTGTACACAAAAATGTCGGTGATCGGGCACTTTTTGGAACAGAGGCTTCCAACCTGGATTTGGAATCTTTAAATTGGTTTTCTGGATATGAAAGACTGTTTGGCCGGGTGTGTCGAGATCCGCTTAAGCTGGGAAGGCGATTTCGTCAAAAAGGAGAAGTATTGCGGAAAAAAGATAAAAAAATTGAACAAATTGTCCGCGGATTGATTCCAGATGCTGCCGGGGGAGAAAATTCATGACACGCATGTCCAGGTGCAGGATTGCGTTTTTGCTTCCCGGGGGAGAGCCATGGGTGCGCAAGGTTGTCGCCGACCTGGTGCCGGTACTGACATCATTGGAGGGGGAATGCGTTTTTTTGAGTGAAGGGCCCGCGGCGCGTGATTTGGGAGGGGCCTGGATCGAACTGGATGGGATCGACACCAATCCGGCATTCCGGCGCATGTATTCGAGTTACACGGTCGCCGAACCATCCGTGGAAGAGTCGCGACGGGAATTCCGTTATTGCCGGGCGCGGTTCGATGAGAAGTTCTCGCTGGAGCAGGTACGGACGCGTTACCAGGGTTGGATGAAGCAGGCCCGGGCCCTGTATCGCCTGGTTCAACCGGACCAGGTCTGGATCTGGAACGGTGTCTTGTACCGCGGCGCCGCGTTTGCCGCGTCCGCGACGCAGATGGGCCTGCCTGTATTTTATGCGGAAAAGGGAGCCATGCCCGGAAGCTGGGCCCTGGATCCGCGCGGAACCAACGGGGCTTCTTCCCTGCTCCAGGTTCCTGAACCGGCACCTGAGCCGGGGCGGGTAACGGCGATGCGAAAGGAGATTTCCCAGTGGGATCAAGCGGGCCGCAGCGCGTGGGGCCAGCCCGAACGCATGAAAGCAGAGGAACTGGAACAATTGCGGGAAAAAGCGGCGGGCCGGAAAGTGGTTTTTTTCCCCGGCCAGGTCGACATTGACAGCAACGTCATCTGTTTCTCCCCCCATTTTCGTGGATCCGGGGAAGCCCTGGATTTCCTGGTGCGGAACCTGGCGGATGAGTACTTTTTCCTGGTCAAACCCCATCCCATGGGAGGGGTTTCGGGGGAAGACTATCGGGAAATCGTCGGCGAGCGCGGCTTTGTGATAAAGGACATTCATGTGCTGGACGCCGTCGAGGTTTCTGACTTGGTGGCCACCATCAACTCCACGGTGGGCTTTGAAGCCGCAGTACGTGGAAAGCCCGTTTTCCTTTTGGGCCGGGGTATCCTGTCTGAACGCTCGTTTGTGCGGCAATGGGTTCCCGGTCAACCGCTGGAAGCGCAAGTGGAGTCTTGGCTGGGCGAATACGTGTCCAAACGCGATGAGCAGGAAGAAAAAGCCTTTACCTGGGCGGCATTCCTTATGGATGAATACTACCTGTTTCTTGAAGACCGGGAACGATTGCGCAAAAGACTCTCGCGGACAGTCTCATGCGCCAGGAATGAGGCGGATCACCGTTTCTGTCTGAACCTGGATGAGATTGTCACATTGCTGTCACCCTTATCTCCTGAAGAACAGGCAGCGGGGCTCCAGGGCCGGGACTTATTGCGCCTGGCCTGCCGCAAAGCCAGAAAGCGTGTGCGTGGCTTTGGGAATACAGGGGAAATCAAGTGAAGCCCGCGGCGATCGTTTTTGTTTCGCATACTGCCGATCGAGACGGCGCTCCCATTGAACTGCTGCGTTTCCTGGGCTGGTTGAAAACCCGGACGCCTCTTCGCATACTGATTCTGTTGCAACAGGGTGGTGAGTTGGAATCGGATTTTCGAAAGGCGGGATCCGTCCGTGTATGGAAACGCCCACTGAAAAAGACAAACCGCCTGGGAAGAAGGCTCAGGGAAAGCTTGCGTTGGGAGGGCATCGGCAACCATCTGCGCCTGGCCCGTATCCGTTGCTGGCTGTTTCGTTTCCGGGTCGTTCTGGTGTATGCGAACACCGCATTCTGTGGCGAATCCTTGACTATTTTGAAAAACATCAATTGCCCCCGGATCTGTCGCCTGCATGAAATGGCGTTTGCCTTGAAGAATTATTGCTATCCTCTCGGCTTCTGCTCCTTTGAGCAGACTCTGAAATATTGCGAATCCTTTGTTGTGGTTTCCGAAGCCGTGGGTGACAACTTGGTGAAAAATCATAAAGTTGCCCCTGAGCAGGTCAGAAAAATATACGGCTCCGTTGAACCCGTTTACCGCAAGGACTACTTTGATCGTGACCAACGGGAGGAATTGAAGGCGAAACTGGGCATTCCTCGTGACGTGCCGGTAATCGGTGGGGCCGGACGGATTTACTGGGGAAAGGGGACTGACCTGTTTGTGCAGTTGGCAGCCATCATACACAAGCGACACGATTTCCGTAACGTTCATTTTCTCTGGGTGGGTGGGGATTTGCAACATGAACGGTTCCAGCGGGTCGAGTTCGACATGAATCGGGCCAGATTAAACAATGTGGTGCATTTTACCGGCCACCAGGCAGATCCTTATCCCTATTATTCATGCATGGACATGCTTGCCATGATTTCGCGGGAAGATTCTTTCCCGCTGGTAAATCCGGAGGTTGGATTGCTGGGCATACCCATGGTGTGTTTCCAGAACAGCGGCGGTTCGGAGGAGTGGGCATCCGGGGGTTGTGGCCGGGTAGTGCCCTACCTGGATCTGGAGGCTTTCGCCCGTGAACTCATGGAAATACTGGCTGATCCGGCGGCCCGGGCGAAGATGGGCGCCGTTTGTCGCAGGCAAGCGGAAAATCTTCTGGTGGAACGCAATGCCCCCCGGCTGTACCGGATCCTGCAGCGGCTCATGAACGGGGAGTATTGAATCATGCCGTCTGCGAACCCCCGGGTGAGCGTGGTGGTGCCCAACTTCAATTACGCGCGCTTCCTGGACCGGCGCGTGCAAAGCATTCTGGTCCAGACGTTCAGTGATTTCGAGTTGATTTTGCTGGATGACGCCTCAACCGATGGTTCACTCTCGGTGATTGAAACGTACGCCGCCGACTCCCGGGTCCGGATTCATATCAATGAGACCAATTCCGGCAGTCCGTTCGCGCAGTGGAACCGGGGGGTGGATATGGCCCACGGCGATTTCGTCTGGATCGCCGAAGCCGATGATTTCGCGGAAGCGGAGTTTTTGGAACACCTGGTGTCCATACTGGAATCGGATCCGCGCCTGGGCCTGGTTTATTGCCAGTCGCGGGTGGTGGATGAGAATGGAACAGAAATAGCGAACGCGCCGCCCTTCCTGGAGCGGCTCTGGCCGGGAAGGTGGCAGCGATCTTTTCGCAACTCCGGCCGGGATGAAGTGGCGTGCTACCTGGTGCACCGCTGCACCATTCCCAATGCCAGCGCCGTACTGTTCCGTCGCCGGGCTTTTCTCGATGCCGGGGCCGCGGATGAATCCATGCGCTTATGCGGGGACTGGATGACCTATGTGCGTCTGTTGTTACGCTGGGATCTCTGTTTTTCGGCACGGGCCCTCAACGCCACGCGCTGCCACTCACAGACCGTGCGTTCTACCATGAGTGGGAATCCCCGGGAGATCGAGGAGCGTTATCGTGTCCTGGAAACCGTGTTGAACGGCGTGGACGTGTCCATGAAGGACCGGTTTCGCGCTCGCCAGTCGCGCATGTACCTGTGGGTGGACCTGGCTGAAAAGAAAGGCTGGGGATTGTCTGACCCGCGCATGGAACGGATCCGCAAAGTCGCCTCTCGCGTCGATCCTTGCTGGCGGACCCGTTTTTTTGCCAAGCGTTTGCTGTATCGCCGGCCTCGTCTTCGGGATCAATTGCAATGAAAATTTTGATGGTGACGGATCTGTATCCCGAAGCAGAAGAGAGGGATCCTTCCGTTTTCGCGTTACACCGTTTTTGTCGCCAGTGGGCGCTTGACAACCAGGTCTGGGTGCTGCGCCCGTATTGCACTCCCAACTGGAGGTTGCGCAAGCGGCCGACGCCGTCGTGGTGGAGCATGCAGGGTGTGGACGTGATGAGTGTTGCGGTGCCCAAGTTTCCGGCCCGGCCCTGGTTTTTTTCGGGATTGCTGCAACGGGCCATGAAGCGCATTCAACCCGACGTGGTGGTGGGCCACCTGGGTTTCAATCTTTATTTGGCTGCGCGCCTGGCGAAAAGAAACCGCCTGCCATTGGTGGCCGGGGTACACATGGGCGACTTGGTTCACGGGCCGAGTATGCTGGGCGAAACGCGCCTGAAACGTGTTTTTGGTCAGGCGAACCGGTTGGCGCCGCGGTCGCCGGCGGTAAGCCGCCGGCTCTTGAAGCGTTTTCCTGAACTCGAGTCCCGCAGCCGGATCACCTGGTCGGGTCTTGATTCCTTGGGGTTCCTCCCGAGAGCCACTGGGGAAAACGGGTTGTTTGAACCATTGGCGGGAGAATCGTTGCAAATTATTACCGCCTGCCGGTTGACCAAACTCAAAAACGTGGATGTCACGTTGCGAGCGCTGGCCGGGCTGGGTTCCACCATTAGTTGGAAGTTGACCGTGGCCGGGGACGGTCCGGAGCGGTCTCGGCTGGAAAGGCTGGCCGTGAAGCTGGGAATTGCCGCGCGCGTTACTTTCACTGGCTGGTTGGAGCGCTCCCTTTTACGGGACCATCTGTCCCGGGCCCACCTATTCGTCATGGTCAGTGCGCCGGAAACATTCGGCCTAGTATATCTTGACGCGATGGCAGCTGGATGCCTTGTCGTGGGCGCATGTGCAGAAGGCATAGACGGTATCGTGGTTGATGGCCGCAATGGATGGCTTTGCCCGGCAGGAGACGCGGGCGTTCTGGGGGGGCTGTTTCTCCGGTATTTTTCAATGAAGCGTGATGATTTATCCAGAATGGCGCGAGAATCACGGCTGACCGTGGCGGACCTGACCGAAGAGGCGGCCGCAAAGAACTATCTGGAAATACTGCGGGAAGCAAAAGAAGCGGGCGCGATAAAATGAACATCCTCCTGGTCGCCTACTATTACCCGCCACCGGATGGAGCGGGAACCGGGCGGCCCGAGTTCATGGCGCGCGCCCTGCGGGAACGCGGGCACCGGGTGACGGTCCTCACCCGCTCTCATTCCGGGGACAAATGGGAAGCGGAAACCGTCCGGGTTCACGATCCCTCTTACAACGGTCGTCGCCGGGGATGGAGGGCCGCGACATGGCTGGCCCGCCGCCTGTGGGTGGAAATGGCTAACTCCCTGGGGTCAACCCAAACCATTTTGTCCGCATGGTATCGGCGCGCTCTGCGTGCGGGCCGCAAGTGGGTGGAGCGAAATTCGCCGCACTTGGTGATGGCGACCTATCCGCCGGCTGAAACCCTGGCACTGGGCATGGAATTGGCACGATATGCCGACTGCCCGCTGGTTGCGGATTTTCGGGACGGCCTGGTTTTCGAGCCGGTAGATTCGGTGTTGCCCCTGCGCTTTACTCAGATCCAGCGAAAATACATACAGCTGGAATTAGATGTTTTGAATGCGGCGACCGGAGTGCTGGCCGCGCATCCCGCGTTGGCGGATTACCTGCGCGATATGGCTCCGGGCAAGCGGGTGCTCTGGCTGCCCAACGGTTTTGACCCCCAGATGGTGATAACCGAACCGCCCTTGAAAAAAGATGTGGGATTCCACCTGGTGCATACCGGGCGTTTCGGATTGTCCGACCCCGGATGTGATCCGTCCCTTCTGGTTCGGGCAATGGGAGGAATGCCTTTAGATGAGCTGCCCTTCTGCCTTCACCTGGTGGGGAAATTGTCCCGGCGCGAGCGGCGGTTATTCCGTCCCCTGGAACGACGCGGTCGGGCGCGGCTGCACGGTTCGGCGCAGTTGGAGGTCAGCCGGGCCTGGCAGGTCCACGCGGATGGATTGCTGATGGTATTATCTTCGCGTCGCCCCTCCGTGATACCGGGTAAACTACTGGAATACCTGCCCATGCAGGCCCCCATCCTGGCCCTGGCTCCGCCTGGCGCCGCGGTGGACATCGTCTCTGAATGCGGCCGCGGGTGGGTGGTGGATCCGCGGGACCCCGGAGTCATTGAAACGGCATTCGCAAAGATGATCAGTGGAGAAACACCGCCGGGCAAAAGGGATGAAGTTGCAATCGCGCGCTTCGCCTATCCGGGGCTGGCGCGGGAACTGGAAGTGTTTCTGAAGAAGATATTAGAAACTGGCTAGAGGCGAGTGGCGATGGGCCTCTCAACTCCTTAAACTTTTTTCGTTAATCGATAGACCGAATAGTACAATGGTTTTTTTTGAAAAATGAACATGTGATGGAACGGCCGCGAAAACAGGAATTCCGTGGCGATTCCCGGGACGGCGCCTTCCGCGCGGCGTTCCTTGTAGTGAACGTCTATGAAATAGAAGGGGATGCGCGGATCCGCTTCTTTGATCCGCCGGGCCATGATCTGGGGAAAGGGTTCGTTGCGATGAAAAATACCGGAATCGATCAGGCCGTTCAGGTCTATGACGCGCCGCTGAGATTCGAAGGCGATGGCTCCGATGTCCCAGAGGAATACGCGGGCATCTGGTGAAGTGTTTTGTTTCAGCCAACGGCCGATGGCGATGTTGACCTGCTTTTCCGATTCAGTGTAGGCGCGGGTGGCGGGATAGACCCAGATTGCGGTTTGGGCCAGGCTGACCAGGATGGAAAGGGCCACCAGGCCGCGGCGCAGTCTGGAGAATTGTTGCGTGGTTGCCAGAAAAAGTGTGACCGTCAGGGGAAAGAGCGGCACCAGGTAACGGGTGTGGACGTTCACACCATTGACCGTGAACAGCAGGACCAGGATGAGAGAAAGGAAGAGCAGCTCACGCCAGGGCCGTTCCAGGCGCCGGGACACCGCCAGGCTCCAGAGCGCCAGTGCCAACGCGGTCACGTCCACGGGTTGCAGGGTCAGGATTGTTTTCTCGAGCGCATTCCAGGCCGCGGTCAGCGAAAAGCCGGCCGCCTTGGCGTGGGCGGTGTTGGGGAACCATTGCCCGAATATCAACCTGGCGGCAACGAACCAGGCCGCGGCCGGCACCACGGCAAGAAACGCCTGAGTTCGTTGTTTCCGCCATACCAGCAGTACGGCTCCAGCCAGGGTCCAGGCCAGAAGTTCGGGGCGCAACAACGGCAGAACGCCTAGGGGCAGCCACCGCCATTTTTTGTTTTCCGCCCAAGCGTAGAGGAAAAGAACGGCGCACAGCAATGCGGCCGTGGTTTCCATGCCGGAAAGCGACCAGCGCCACACCCAGGGGTTGAGAAACAAGAGCAGTATCCCCATGATACCGGCGCTGGAACCGAAACGCCCGCGGCAGAAATGAAAAAAAATCCAGGCGGCCGCTGCATAGAGCAGAAATGACAACAACTTGGGGAAAAAGTGGATGTGGGTGGATTGAAATCCCAGCCCCAGCAGTCCCAGCCACAGGGGCGAGGTAAAGCCGTAAGACGGTTCACCGGGGTTGAAGGCCGGCAGAC
Organism: Candidatus Aminicenantota bacterium; assembly: GCA_016926835.1. Classification (GTDB taxonomy): domain Bacteria; phylum Acidobacteriota; class Aminicenantia; order UBA2199; family UBA2199; genus UBA876. Next base: position 11,375 of record JAFGNX010000186.1, read on the forward strand.
CGGTCTGGTTGAGGTTGCGGGCGTATTGCTGGTAGATGTAATAGTCGTCCGGGCAGAAAGACAAGTAGAGCAGGGAAGAAAAAATCAATCCGGTCAGAAGCAGGAACGGTGCCGCGCGGCGCCAGGCAAGGGTCATGCGTTGATTATCGCACTCCCGATTAATGAAAATCAAAGCCGGCATTGGACAGCGGCGGCAGCTGGCCTATAATATGAACGCTTGTCCTGTTCGGGCAACCCCTGGAGGAATGGATGGTTTTTGGGAAAATCGCGGTTTTGCCGCGAAGGTTGACCCTCCTGCTTGTGCTGGTTATTCTGGTGGTCAACCTGTTGCTCTACTCCGGGACACTGGGGTTTGATTTCCTCAAGGATGACCATGTGCTGGTGGAAAACAACCCTCGTGTAAAAAGTGGAAAAGCATTTCTGGATACAGTGGGGGAGCGGTTTTTCGCGTTTCCTGATTTTTCTTTCCTGCATTACTGGCGGCCGCTGACATTGCTTTCGTATCGCGTGGATTACCTGATGTGGGGTGAAAACCCATGGGGCTTCCACGTCACCAATGTGCTGATCAATGCGGCGGTCGCGCTGCTGGTGTTTCTCTTTTTCCTGGCCTGGAGCGGCCGCGCGATTCCCGCTTTCCTTGTGGCGGGATGGTTTTCCCTGTTTCCGCTGCACGCGGAGAACGTGGCGTGGATCTCCGGCCGTCCGGACCTTCTGGCCGCCCTGTTTGTGCTGGCGGCAGCCCTGGCGTTTCTGTGGTTTCTGGATTCGGGGCGTAAATCGTTTTTGTTTTTCACGTTTCTGTGGTTTGTTCCCGGGCTGCTGGTCAAGGAAAACCTGGTGGTGTTTCCCGTTATCGCGCTGGTCTTGACCTGGATGCGCGGGCGGTGGAGGCGGGGACGCCTGCCCCTGGTGGGTCTGGCCCTGGTGTCCGTAGCGTTTGCCCTTTTGCACGCGGCCATCTCGGGTTCCGGTGGTATGCTGGCACGGGCGTCTTTTTCCCAGGTCCCGGTTGTGTTTCAAACCATCGGCGTGTACGCGCGCATGATCCTGGTACCCATTTTCCCGGATCCCTATTTCACCATGGCCCGGTTTGAGTCATCTCCGTTGGAGTGGACGGCATGGGCGGTGGCTGCGTTGCTGATCCTGGCGGTCGTGATGTGGAAAAAAAACAGATGGACCTTATCCAGCGGCGCCCTGGGATTCCTGGCGCTGATGCTGCCGGTTCTGAACCCGGTCCTGGTGCCGTCTTATCCACCTGTGGCCATACGTTTTGTCTACCTGTCGGCGGTTTTCGGAGGTGCCCTGCTGGTTGATTCGGGGCTGCGCCTGGGGCGGAAGTGGAAGCCAGCGTTGCTGGTTGCCATCACTTTGTTGGGAGTGGCTTTGTCTTGGGTCAATATAGTGTACCAAAAATATTTTCAAGATGATGAAACGTTTTACGCGCGAATGATTCTCAATCACCCTGCTGACGGATCTCTGTATTTGCCTCTGGCCCTGAAACGCGCAAATGAAAAACGCTATGAGGAAGCATTGTTCCTGGTGCGCAGGGGAATTAGTGTCGCAGAAAGCCGCCATTGGATGGATATCCGCGAGATGGCGGCTTTGCTCGAGGCCAACCTGCTGATGGTCACGGGAGATCCCGAGGCGGGATTTGGCCGCGCGCAACAGATTGAGCGCGAATCCACCCGGGAAGGCATGCGTTTCAAGGCGTTGCTGATCATGGCCAAGTACCACGAAATGCGCCAGGAATTCAGCCGGAGCCTTTTCGATCTAGACCGGGCGGAAATGCTGGGAACCACGGCCGAGTTATTTCTGCAACGCTGCCTGGTATTGGCGAAAATGGGGCGTTGGCCGGAGGCGGAAGCCGCCATGGATAAAGCCCGGCGGCTGAACCCGGATTTAACGGATTTTGCCGGCCTGTCAAGACTCTTGCGGGGCCGCGGAAAAACTGATTCCGGGAAAGGTTCCCCGCAGCCAGCCCCGCTCCGCCGGGGGGAGTGAAAACAGCTCATGCAAGTAGGAGCCCGGTCTGAGGTGTTTGCGTTGTCGCAGTTCCAGGATGGCGGAAACCTCGCGCACAAATTCCGCTTCGCTGTTGGGTTGGGGAAAATAGCGCTGCAAAAACACCCGGGCTTCCAGGAAGCGGGGTTCCAGTTCCAGGGCTGCGCGCGCTTCCCCGGCCGCGGCTTCGTCATGGTTGAATTCAAAACGGATGCGCGCCCGGTGCATGCGGATAAATGGATTCAGGGGGGCGGCGTCGCGAGCCCGGTCCAGGCAGGAGATGATTTCGCTTTCCAGTCCGGCGTACTTCAGGTCGCGCTGAATGGATCGCTCCAGAAGACGCGCCTCAAGCAATGATGTCTCGGCGGAGTAGGGATTCAGGCGGCGGGCCCGCTGCAGGTGGTAGCGGGCGTTGGCCAGTATCAGAAGAGAGGGGGAGACTTCGTCAAAGCGGGTGTGCAGGTCCGCCAGCAGCAAGTGGGGCTCCGGTGCCAGCGGGGTCAGGCGCGCAGCAGCGCGCGCATGGTTTGCGGCTTTGATGAAGTCGGCTTCATTGCGCGCGGCCTCCAGGTGGTGATTAGAGAGGAAGGGCAGGATGTAGCCGAAAATGATTAGCAGAAAAAGAAAGGCGGCCAGGACGAGGCGTAATGCCGGCGTGGGTGACTGGTAGGTGTGCGGCGACTCAATCCAGTCCCCCAGCAGAAATAGAGAGAGCAACAGAAAGGGCAACAGAAAAAGCAGGTTGAACAAGAACGCCTGGAACAAGAGGTAGAGTACGGCGGGCCCGGATTGATGAAGAATGCTGCGGGCCCGCAGCCTCCGCGCCACGGCCACAACGAGGATCAAGAGGGCGGCGATACCGAAGATGCCGCTTTCGGCAAACAGTTTCAGGTAGTCGTTGTGGGTTTTGCGCGGAACCTTGAAAAAACGTGCCGGTCCCTTTTCCTGGGGAAAGTTGAAGGCCGGGGCCACGGATCCGAAACTACCCAACCCTGTGCCCCAGGGGAAATAAGCCTGCCCCACGCGCAGGGACGTGGCCCAGATGCGGACGCGGTCAAAGGCGTAGGGGTCCTGTTTCAGAGAATTGCGGAACATGGTGTTGACTGGGTTGGGGATGATAAAGGTCAGCAGAGTGAGTGTCAGCAGGGCCAGCATCCAGCGCTTTCGACTTCGGGGGATGCTGAAGAATCCGAACACCACGGTGCCGATAAAAGCCGCCTTGGAGGAAGATGCGAACACGGCCGCCAGGTTCACAATCAGCAATATCCAATAGAAAGCGGCAAACCCTTCCCGCAAAAAAGAGATCAGCATTAGCACCGCCAGGCCGGACAGCACCCCCTGGAGGATGGGATTCGCAAAAAAGAATCCGGGATTGGGGGGTGTACCTGCCAGGCGCAGGACCACGGTGACCAGGGAAGTGATGGAAACCAGGTAAACCATGATGCGCACGGCTTGCTCGCGGTCGCGGCGGCCGTTGTCAAATGAAATCACGATCAATGCCGCCAGGACCAAGTCGCAAAGGAAAAGCAGGGCGTTCTGGCGGTTGGGAGCGGTCAGGACGGATCCCAGCAGCAAAAGTACAGCCAGGCCCAGGCCGGTAGAGAAGCCGCTAATGATAATATGGCGTTCTACCAGGAACGCGCGCCAAAGCATAACGGCCGCCAGCAGGGCAAACCCCAGGAAATAGGCTTTGGAATCTTTGGCGGGATAGAGAATGACCCAGGCGGCGATCAGGGCAAAGTCAATTTGATCCAGCAGTTTTTTCATGGTTGAAAATGGTTTGCATTGATTGCCTCCAACGCGCGTAGGGGGCGTGGGCGGGCCGGCGCTGAACCGCTCGCTCCGCGTGGTAGAGGGCGTCTTGGAAACGCTCCTGGTCCAGGCGCACGCGGCTCAACAAAAAATGGCCGTAGGGTGCTCCGGGTTGGATTTCGAGTGCACGATTGGCGGCATCCGCGGCCGCGTCCAGATGCTTGTTGAGCAAGTGAACCTGGGCCATGCCCAGGTGGGCGGCGGCATTCCACGGGTTCCACTTCAGGCTGGTAGCGAAAGCATCAGTGGCTTCGGACAATTGTTGGCGCGAAAGCAGGATGCGGCCATCCTGCAACGCGTCCCCGGAGGCTGACGTAATCACCAGGATCAGGGCCAGGGGCAACGCGGGGATGAGCCATCGAGCCGCTGGAGGAGAATGGCGGCGGTACACCTGGGACAGGGCGATAACCAAAAGAAAGCCGGCGGCAAAAAAATAGGTACCGATGTCGATCAGGTTGTAAATGGCCAGCATAACCAGTACGGCCAGGTGGTGAGAGGAGAGACGAACGGACGGGGGCCGGATGCGGTGACGGTAACGCCACAACAACATGACCAGAAACAGGTTGAAGAGCAGGCCGGTTTCCGCCACCTCCTGGAGCAGGGCGTTGTGGGCGAAGATGGAACGGGCTTCGTTTTTCCGCGTGACCGTGCTGACGTCCGCAGCGTAGTTGCCCAGGCCGATGCCGAATAAGGGATTTTGTGCCACCAGGCGCGCGGCCTGTTGCCAGTTGGAAAGACGCAAACGCGCCGGATCCAGGCGTTGGGCTTCGCTGAAGCGCAGGCCCGTGATCGCAAACAGAAACAGAAACAGTGCCATGAGCGTGGGGGCCAGGACGCGCGCGGTCAGGATACCGGAAAAAAACAGGTAGGCCAGGGTGCCGGCCGCCAGGTAGATCACGCCGCCGAACGACTGGGTCAACAGCAGGTTGATGATTCCGGCAAGCAACAGGAAGATCCAGCCCAAACGCGCCATTCCTTTGTTGCGGATCAGAAAATGCAGGGTAAAGACGATCAGGACCGCGCAGACAATGGCATATAGCGTTGGCAACGTGAAAATCGTGAACACGCGCCCGCTTTGGATGCGGATGGCGATGGTGCGGGAAAGTTCATCGTTGCCTTCACGGATCAGATCCAGGTAGCGGGGGAAAAACAGGGTTTTTTGCAGGATGCCGTAGGTGAACAACAGGCCGGATACGGTCGCGACAATTAAGGGCAGAACCCGGTTCAGGTCAACGGTGCGGAAAAACAGGAAAAGCAAGACCAGTAGAGCAAAATGCGCACCGGTGATGACCGCGAATGAAAGCGAATCCGCCAAACAGACATTCAGGGTGAAAAAAAAAGCGGCCGGTACCAGCAGGTACCAGCCGCTTTTGGTCATTCTTGATATGCAGCTTGTTAATTGACTTTGGGCGCGTAGGTGAAGGTGCCGTTGGAGAGGATAATGTCGTTGTTGAAATCGGAAAGACTTGAAAGTGTGTAGCCGGCTGCAGAGTACTGATCCCAACCAGAGAAACTAGTATCACGTCCGCTGGAACCCAGGGAGTACTCGTCCAGGTTGGTGGTGCCTTGAATGTAGAGCCAGGCATGTCCCCATCCGTCAGTGGCAGGGAGTTTCTGGATGTGGAACTTACCGATGTTGGCAAGTGCATTCGGCGCTACGGAGTTGTCCACCAGGTAACTGCCGATGGCATTGGCGATGGTCTTCATGTCGCCCATGGTGGCCTTCTGTTTGCCGCGCTGCAGGGCGGTCAGAAGGTTGGGGATGGCGATGGCCGCGACGATGCCGATGATGGCCACGACGATCAGCAATTCAATCAAAGTAAAACCTTTCTTGTTCATGCATACCTCCTGTGAGTTGCATAGATTGCGTTTGGTCTGACTGGTTTATAGCAATAAAGGTGCCACAATGTTTTGTCCCAAGACCGTGATCAACTCGTGGATGTCATTTGCGAAATGCCGAATTTTGCGGTTTTGGGATGACATTATTTGTCATTATGGACCAGGGCCTGCAACCCGGCAACCCGTTTTTTCCACTGCGGGTTGTCTTGCCGTGTCAGCGCGAGCCGGTACCAGGTGATGGCGGTTTCCGGTTGTTTCATGTGGTCCAGGAAAAAGCGGGCGATGCGGGCATGGTCGGCCGGCTCGGAAAACACGGCGCCGGCTTGGCGCACTTTTTCTTTGGCCAGATCATCCCGGCCCGCCTGGAAGTCGATCCAGGCGGAAAGCAGGCGGTTGTCCAGGTTGTCTTCAAGGTCCAGGCTTTTCAGCAAAGCGGCCGCGGCCAGGGGATTGTGGTGATCCAGGTAAAAACCCACTTTTTCCAGGGAGGACATTTCTTTGAAACGCCGGGCCATGTCCGCGGTGTTCCATGACGCGCGGTTCCCCAGTGCGAGGCGTGCCGCTTTTTCCGCTTCCAACGCGGCGGGCCAGTTTCTGCGGCCCGTCAACAGGCGATGCAACAGGACATGGGGTTCGGATCTACGGGGTGCCTGATGGATCAGTTTTTGTAAGCGGGAATACGCCTCGTCCGGGTTTCCCCGGGCGGCGGCGATGCGGGAACGCAGCAGTTCCGCCTCGAAGGCGTTTGACGGAATCAACGGTTCCGCGGTTTCCAGGTGTTTCAGCGTGGCGGTGTAATCGAAACGTTCCAATTCCAGCTTGGCCAACAAAAGGCGCTGGTTCTGGAATGTGAGCCGCTCTACGCGCATGCCCTGGTTGCGCTGCAACAGCGCGTAGGCTTCCAGGTCGTTTTTCTTTCTGTATAGGGTGCCGGCCAGTTTCAGGGTGATGACGGGATTGGCCGGGTGGTCCTCCAACGCGCGTTGCCAGTAGGTGAGTTCATCCCGGTGGGCGGTGTTGTGATCAATGGTGGCCGGCAGAAAGATCAACAGGATGGCAGGAAGAATCACGTACCGGGGCAGGCCGGGGAGGCGCTCGATGCCGCGGGCCAGCAGCCAGAACACACCCACGGAGGCGGCCATCATGTAACGGGTGGAAAGGCTGAAGGGCCACATGGCCGTTAAACTCAAAGCTATGAAAGGTGCAAGAAAAGTCACGATCATTGTCGTGGGCATGCGCAGGTGTTCGTGTTGGGAAGAGTTGAATGCCCATACCGCGGCAACCATTGCCACCAGCACGACCAGGATGCCGCCAATGAGATGTTCCGGCGTTTCCACTTCCGTGATGAAGTTAAACAACGGGGGGTGAAACGGCAGTAGCAGGACGCCCGCGTAGTGGCCCAGTACAGACAGTCCGCGCACCGGATAATCCAACAGGTTGGGACTGATCAGGATCCTGAGAGAGCCAATGCCCAGCAGCAGGTGTTTGACGGCCAGGAAAGCGGCGCCGATGCCCAGGAATCCGAAGTGATGAACGCGTTGGCGCCATTTCGTACCGGGTGGATCCGCCAGCAGAAAGAGGGGAATAAAGAACAGTGCCGTCTCTTTGGAAAGCACAGCCAGGGTAAATGAAATCCAGGCGACGGGGATCACCCAGATGCCCCGGTTTTTGCCTTTGCGCAATAGAATCAGGGTGATGGTTCCCCACAGCAGCATCATCAGGTCGCCGCGGCCCACCACCCAGGTTACATTGCCGGCGTTGATCGGGGAAACGGCAAACAACGCGGTGGCCGCCAGTGCGGCAAAGTGGCTGCCGCCCCAGGTGCGGATCAACACAAACAACGTGACCAGCAGAGAGAGGAAGATAAAGATGTTGGTCGCGCGCAGGGTGGCGGGAGACAATCCCCACAGGCGTTTCTCCAGCATGAAGGAGAGGGTCACCAGCGGGCGGTAGTACATGCTCTGGTTGTCCATGCCGAACTGGCCGTAGATGTAGCCGCTCTTGAACGCGTCCGCCAGCGGCCGCTCCTGGGTGAGCAGGATACTGTTTTTCAAAAAATCGCGGGTGTCCCAGATGGCTTCGTACCTCAGGGTCGGTAGGTAGAGGGCGGCGGCTCCGGCCAGGATGGCAAAAAGCAGCAGGTAAGTGGAGCGGCGGCGCATGTGCGCACATTCTAACCCATCCCGCTGTCGCGGGCAATGGCGCCGGCGTTTACTCCGGCGGCTGCTTCTGCTATGATTGGCCGCATGAGCATTCTGGAAGATATCCCCCACTATCGGCGCGGCCGGGAATTCCTGGGTGTACGGGTTCCGGTGATCAGCGGGGCCATGACGTGGATCAGCACTTCGGGATTGGTCAAGGCGGTGGGTGAAGCCGGCGGTTTGGGCGTATTGGCCGGGGGCAACATGCCGGTGGATCTGTTTGCCGCCGAGATCCGGGAATTGCGGGATTGGGGCGGTCCCTTTGCCGTCAACCTGATCACCCTGGCCCCCAACTATGCCGACCATCTGGAGATGGCCGCGAAGATGAAGGTTCCCCTGTTGGTGTTTGCCGGCAGTTTCCCGCGCAAGTCCGAGGTGGAAGCGGCACGGGCCTCGGGGGCACGCGTGCTGTGTTTCGCTTCCACCGACTCCATTGCCCGGCGCATGATCGGCTACGGCGCCAATGGCCTGGTTTTGGAAGGGAGCGAAGCGGGAGGGCATATCGGCCATGTGTCCACCATGGTGCTGTTGCAGCAGGTGTTGTTCGCTTTTCCGGAGGTGCCGGTGTTTGTCGCCGGCGGGATCGCCACGGGGCGCATGATGCTGCATCTGTTCCTGATGGGGGCGGCGGGGGTGCAGATGGGAACCGTGTTTGCCATGTCGACGGAAAGCCCGGCCCACCCGGCGTTCAAGGAACGTTTCCGTCGCGCGCGCTCCCGGGAAGCGTTCGCCACGCCGCAGTATGATTCCTCTTTGCCCGTGGTATCCGTGCGCGCGCTGAAAAACAGGGGCACCGATGATTTCGGCCGCCTGCAACTCAAATTGCTGCAACAGATTGAGCAGGGGCGCATCAACCGGGTACAGGCCCAATACGAGGTCGAAAAGTACTGGGTGGGGGCGTTGCGCGAAGCCGTGCAGTCCGGCGATGTCGACCGCGGTTCACTGATGGCCGGCCAGAGCGTGGGCCTGGTGGACGGGATCCGTCCGGTAAAGGAGATCATCGCCGGCCTGGTCCGGGACGCGGAGAAAGAGCTGGTCACCGTGCGGCGCATGCTGTGCGACCGGGATTGACGCCACTCATCGAAAGCCGTACAATGGCGCCATGGAATTAACAGAGATCCGGGACCAGTTCGAAGAGCTGCGCCGCAAGTCCGTCGATCTCAGGGGGTTTCTTTGACCTGGATCGCAAGGCGCAGCGATTAAAGGAACTGGAGCATCAACTCACGGACAGCGAAATCTGGAATCACCCGCGCAAATCCACCGTTTTGCTGAAAGAAAAAAAGCGCTTGGAAAACGACCTGGCGTTGGGTGAGCGCTTTGAGCATGATATCGCTGAGATCGAGACCTACCTGGACCTGGCGGCCAACGATTCCGAGTTGCTGGCCGAGTTGGAAGTCGAGATGGAGCGGTTTTCCGAGTTCGTGGAAAAAACCGAGATCCGCAACTACCTGAGCGGTGAACAAGATCAGAACAACGCGTTCCTGTCGATCCATCCCGGCGCCGGTGGCACGGAAAGCCATGACTGGGCGGAAATCCTATTGCGCATGTACCTGCGTTTCGCGGAGCGCATGGAGTACGATACCGAGATCGTGGAAATCCTGGCCGGTGAAGAGGCGGGCATCAAGAGCGTGACCGTGCGCGTGGACGGCGAGTACGCCTACGGTTACCTGAAGCAGGAGATCGGCGTGCACCGCCTGGTGCGAATCTCGCCCTTTGATGCCGCCGGCCGTCGCCACACCTCGTTTGCCGCCGTGTTTGTCTATCCGGAAGTGGACGATCGCATCCACATCGAGTTGGACCCCAAAGACCTGCGCGTGGATACCTACCGCGCGTCCGGCGCGGGCGGACAGCACGTCAACCGCACGGATTCAGCCGTGCGCATCACCCACCTGCCCACCAACACCGTGGCCCAATGCCAGAGCGAGCGTTCGCAGCACCAGAACCGTGAACGCGCCATGAACCTGATGAAGGCCAAGCTCTACGATCTTGAGTTGAAAAAAAAGAACAAGGAACGGGATCGCATGGAAAATGAAAAAGGCGAAATCGCCTGGGGGAACCAGATCCGTTCCTATGTATTGCAACCCTATCAAAACATCAAAGATCACCGCACCGGGCTGGAGATCGGAAATACCCAGCGGGTACTGGACGGTGATATCCTGACGTTTATCAAGGCATCCTTGAAGCAACGCTGAAAACCGCCGTCTCCTGTCCCGCCCGGGAGGGAGGATGTCGCGCACCGGAGAAGAGTATTTTCCCCTGGGACTCGTGTGCGCGGGGGCGGCGACACAGCTCAAACTGCCTGTAACCTGGCTGTGGATCATGGCCCTGGTCATGGCCGCGGTGTTCCTCTGGCAGTTGCGCAAGCACAGTTTCGGGCTCGTTGCCCGCGTCTGCCTGGCTTTGGCTTTGGCGCTTGTCCTGGCGGCGGGCTTTGTCCAGGCGCGGCAAAACTACCTGCGTACGCGGGCCTTTCCCTTGCCGTTGCAGGAATACGTCGATTTTACCGGCCGCCTGGCGGCGTTTCCCGCCATTGAACAGCGCGATTCGATCCTGTGTCTGGATGTATCCCGCGTCACTTTCCGGCGCCGCAGCCTACGCGTCAGGTTGCGCCTGCGATTGCGGGTCCCCGGGGACCTGCGCCGCCTGGTTCGGGGTGACCGGCTTCGGGTAGCGGCGCGGGTGCGTCCGGCGGACTTGTATTTGATGTCACAAGGTATTCACTTTGTCGGTCGCGCGAAATCCGCCCTGCAGGTGCAACGCCTGGCGCGGGGACCCCTGATCTGGACGCTTCTGGGGCAGTGGCGCTCCCAGTTGCGCTCCCGCCTGGAAAAACGCTTCGGCACTGGCGGCGGGGGCATTTCCGATCGCGGGGCGTTACTGGAGGCGTTGTTACTGGGAGACCGCGGACGCGTGACTTCCGCTCTGCGGGAAACGATGCTGGATGCAGGTGTATTTCATTTAATGGCCATTTCCGGAGCCCATGTCGGGATTCTGGCCCTGGTCGTTCTGGGGGGTCTCTCGCTGCTGGGGGTACGGGCGCCGGTAAAACTGGCTGTCGCCGCGCTGGCGGTGCTGGGATACCTGGCCATAACGGATTTTCCCGTTTCAGCGGTCCGCGCCGGCGTGATGGCATGGATGGTCTTTCTGGGAAAGGCGATGGATCATCCGGTAAACGCGTTGCGTTCCCTTTCCCTTACCGGACTGCTTGTCTTCGCCGCCTCGCCCCTGAGTTGCCTGGGGGCCGGCTTCGCGCTTACTTTCGCCCTGGCCGCCGCCATCCTGCTGGGGCGCGGCCTGGCCGGGTGTTTGCCGAGCTTCCTGCCGCGCGCGGTTCGCGAGGGTATCAGCGCCGGGTTGAACGCCGGTTGCATCTCGCTTCCCCTGACCCTGATTTTTTTTCAGCGTTTCTCGTTGATCGGTCCGATGGCCGGCATGCTGTTGTTGCCCCTGTGCGTGCCTATCCTTGCCTTGGCGCTGCCCATGACGGGTTGCTGCCTGTTCTTTCCGATTGCGGCCGATTGGCTGCTCCAGTTGCTGAATCTTTTGCTGGAAGTTTTTTTTGTCGGAATCAGGGGCGCGGCCAGCCTGGGCACGACGGTTTTCCGGCCGGCACCCGGCCTGGTGATAACGGTGATGACGGTGCTGCTGTTTCTGGCTGTTCACCATGCGCCCCGGCCGTGGTTGCGACGGATTGCCGCCGGATTGTTGCTGGTGGTGATCTTTTTGCAGGTTCGGCCGCCAGCGGTATATCGGCCGGAGTGTTTGGAGGTGTTCTTCCTGGATGTGGGGCAGGGGGATTGCGCCTGCGTGGTGTTTCCCGGGGGGGATGCGTTGCTGATCGACGGGGGCGGCAGCCGTGATCCCGATTATTCCGTGGGACGGCGCCGGGTGCTGCCGTTTTTGTTGCGGCAACACATCCGCGTGCGCTGGATGGCGGTTTCCCATTTTCATCCCGATCATGCGGCCGGCATTGTGGATCTGGTTCCCCTGCTGCGGCCGCAGGAAGTATGGGTTTCATCCGCTCCCCGCGGACATCCCCTCTGGGAACGTTTGGTTAAAGCGGCAAGCGGCGTTGCGCGCATCCGCCATGTGCTCTCCGGGCCGGTTTTGGAGACGGCCGGCTGCCGGGTTACCTGCCTGTTCCCAGGAGAGTTCAGCCGCACGCCCGGGGTGGACAACGATGAATCCCAGGTGCTGATGGTGGAAGATGGACGCCATTGCTTTATCTTTACCGGCGACGCGGGCGTTGAAGTGGAGGGGCAACTGCTGACCTCCGCCGGTTTCGGGTCGGCAATTACGGTGTTGAAGGCCGGCCATCACGGGTCGGCCACCTCATCGAGTGAGTCTTTTCTGTCAGCTGTGTCGGCGCGTTTGGTGGTGTTTTCGTGCGCCGCGGGCAATCCGTTCGGATTTCCCCATGAACCGGTTGTGGCGCGTCTACGGAATCTGAATATTCCGTGGGTATGCACTTCCTGGTGCGGACACTTGCGTCTGTGTTCTGAAAAGCGGGGGATCCGGGCCGCGCTGATTCCCGGGAACTCGCCGTCCGTCTTGATTTCTACACTGATTTCGCATACCATTCAATGATGGCCGCCGGCAGGGTGCTCGTTATTGATGATGAAGCCTTTATCCGTGAATTGGTGGGTGATTTCCTGTCTTTTGGGGAAATCGCCTGTAATAAAGTCGCCACATTGCCGGACGCGCTGGAACTCATGAAGGACAATTCTTTTAACCTGGTGTTGCTGGACCGGAACCTGGAAACCATTCGTGGTGAACAGATCATTCCCCGGCTACGGCGAATCCATCCGGGTATTCCCGTGGTCATAATGACTGGAGACCATCAATTCAGTGAAAACTCCCTGAAACACATTGCCGCAAATGGAGTGCTTCACAAGCCGTTCAAGCTTGATGAGTTCATGCAAATAATTGGGAAATTCCTGGAGTCTGAATGAAACGCATCTTTCTGGTTGCAATTGCCGTTACGGTTCTGCTGGCGGCGGTATCTCCCCGGCTGACCGCCATGGAGATCATGAAATTATCGGAAGTCCGCGCCGGCATGACGGGCACGGGGCGAACCGTTTTCGCAGGAACCGAGACCGGCACGTTTGAATTCAAGGTGCTGGGGTTTGTTGAAAAATTCATTCCCGGGAAAAACCTGATTATCGTGGAACTGCTGTCGCCGTTTCTCGAGGGATCCGGAGTGGTGGCGGGAATGAGCGGCAGCCCGGTTTACATCGACGGCAAGCTGATCGGCGCGGTGGCGTACGGGTTCAATTTTTCCCGAAAACCGATCGGCGGGGTGACGCCGATCGAAGACATCCTGGGATCCGTGGAAAACCGTTCACCCGGCTATTCCGTGGATATCTCCAACATCAAGATGGAGTTCGATCCCGAAAGCACGGCCCGCGTCGGTACCATGATCCGCGAAGAATTGGTCAGACGCACGACCACTTCTCCCATACCGGAAATCGTTCCCATCCAGTTGCTGGGCGCCTCGCGGGGAATTCATCCCCGGGCCCTGGGTCCGCTGCAGACCATGTTTGCTCCGGCTTCATCTTTGCAGGTCACCCGCGCGCTGGACCGTACCCCGCCTTCCGACGAGCTGTTTCGCATTCATCCGGCGGACGCGGCGGCGGTACCTCTGATCCGCGGCGATTTTGAGTATTCCGCCAGCGGAACCGTAACCCACGTGGACGGCAACAAGGTGTATCTTTTCGGCCATCCCTTTTTTAACCTGGGAACCGTAAACTTTCCCCTGCACAAGGCGGAGGTTGTGACCCTGGTGCCTTCCTACCAGAGTTCTTTCCGCCTGACTGCTTCAAAAAATCAGATCGGCACTGTGATCCAGGACCGCATTTCCTGCTTGCAGGCCGAACTGGGAGACGGTCCCGCCATGATCCCCATGAAGGTGTTCCTGAAACGGCGCAACCGCAGTTTCAACCTGGAGATGATCGATCACCCGCTGCTGACGCCCGCCCTGACCGCCATTTCCCTGGAAAACATCTTTATCTCCGAGTATCAGCAATACGGTTTCAACTCCATCCAGGTCCGGGGCCGCTTATTTATCGAAGGTGAGAAAAACATCGTTATAGACGACCTGTTCAGCGGCACTTCGGCTTTCGCTGAGTTTTCAAACCTGGTCATGGCCATCCAGTATTTCTTGATGAACAACCCCGAGCGACGCGTAAAAATTCAGAAGCTCGATTTCGAGATCAGCGGCTCGGAAGTGGTGCGCCGCTCCCGCCTGGAAAATGTGATCCTGGACAAGAACGTGTATGCTCCCGGAGAGACCATCCAGGTTAAGCTGCATTTCCGCAACGAACGCGGCAACCAGGTGACGGAAGAAACCAGCCTGCGCGCGCCGAGTCTCAAGCCGGGCTCTGAGTTTTTTGTTCTGGTCGGTGACAAGGACGAGATCATGCGCTTTGATGCCAAAAACAACAAGTCCCAATACTTTCCGGCGCGGCTCAGCCACCTGGTCAGGGCCATCAACAATCTGCGCAAAAACAATCGCCTGTATTTCAAACTGATGACCTCGACATCGGGGCTGTTCGTCAGCGGTTTCGAGTACTCTCAGCTTCCCCCCAGCATGAAGTCGGTGTTTGAATACAACACCGAAAGCAACAGTCAGTCGAAGATCCGTTTTTCCACCCTGATGGAGTACCAGATGGAATTGCCCGCCGTTATCAACGGCAAGAAACTTTTCAAGCTTTCAATCAAAGAGAGGTAAAATGGTGAAACGCATCGCAATATCAATCCTCGTGTTTCTATCGTGCCTGGCGTCCGTTCATGCCGGGCAGACCAAGAAAATCGTCATCGGTGACTTTGAGGCTTTCCAGTCCGGCACCCTGTTGGGAACCGCCGTGGACAGCCGGGGCCGCCTGTTTATCGGCCCACGTATCCAACGGCTGGATGGTCCGGACCAGGAGTATTACCTGGCGGTGGCCACGGCGTTGAACGGTGACATCCTGCTGGGCACGGGACACGGGGCGCGGGTATTCCGCGTGCCCGCTGGCGGCGGAAAAGCGGAACAGATCTTTCAATCGGAACACCTCGATGTGTACGGCCTGGTGGCGGTAGGCAATGAAATCTACGTGGGCACCTCTCCCAACGGCAGCATCTACCGCCTGAAGGGTAAAGCCGAAGCGGAAAAGTTATTCACTCCCCGGGAGCGGTTTATCTGGGCCATGACCGCCGACAGCCGCGGCCACGTTTATTGCGCCGTGGGTAACCACGGGGCGGTATACCGTATTGCCGGCAAAGAAGAACCAGTCAAGTTGTTTGATGCCGATGATACCCACATTACCAGCCTGTACGCGGCCAGGGACGGCAATGTGTACGCGGGCAGCGCCGAGCGTGGACTGTTGTTCCAGATCTCAGACCGCAAAGTTCGTGTGATGTTTGACTCCCCTTTTGAGGAAGTGCGCGGCATCTGCGAAGACACGTCCGGCAATATTTACTTTGCCGCCACTCGCAACGCCCGGCCCAAGACTTCGACCGCTGCCGCTGCCGCCGAACCCCCCGATCCGGCCCGCCCCAAGGCCGGAAACAACGATCATCCTGAAGAAAAGAGCGCGCTTTATCGTCTGGGCGGCAATGGGGATGTGGAAAAGATCTGGGAATCACGCGATGAAACCATTTACGATCTGTGTTATCACGAAAAAGGAGCGGTTTTGTACCTGGGGACCGGTGATACGGGACGCATGTACCGGGTATCTTTGGACGGGGACTTCGCCCTGGTAATGGAGGTCCCGGCAGCGCAATTGTATGCCGTGACCGCCAGTAAGAACGGGTTACTGGCCATTACCAATAATACCGCGGGTCTCTGGCGCGTCGAAGACGCGACCGCGGGCAAGGGGGAATACCTGTCTCAGGTTTTTGATCTGGGGGTGCCTTCGCGTTTCGGCCGGCTTTACTGGCGCATGGAGAATGAAGCGGGTGGAGGCGTAGCCGCGGTGTTTGCCCGCATGGGAAACTCGCGTGTTCCTGACAACACCTGGACCGCCTGGACTCCGCCGTTTTCCGATCCTGGTAACGCAAACCTTGATGCCGGCGGTTATCGCAACATCCAATTCAAGGTCTCTTTGAATTCCGCCAACCTGGCACGCTCTCCGCGCTTGTCCAGTTTAACCGCGTACTACTTGCAGAACAACATCAAGCCCCGCATTCGCAAACTCAATATCTCGAAGGCAAACAAAAAGGACAAAAAACCGGAAGACAAAAAAACCGAGGCAATGCCCGGTTACCTGCTTGCCAGCTGGGAGGTGGACGACCCGAACGGCGACAAGTTGCAGGCGACCCTGGAGTTGCGACGCGCCGGCGCATCGGAGTGGATCCCTTTGCAGGAGCACGTAACCGAAACCGAGTTTCGAATTGATCCACGCATGATTGGCGACGGCGATTACCAGTTGCGCATCACGGTGGACGATGCGCTTGTTAATCCCGGCGACACGGCCTTGTCCGCGACCCACGTTTCCGAGATGTTTGCCATCGATTCCACCGCGCCCGTACTGGAATCCGTCCAAGTGGCGAACGGGGTGCTGGTGATGCGGATCAAGGACGATACTTCGCCGGTGGCTGAAGTTTCCTACTCAGTGGATGGGAAATTGTGGCTTCCTCTGGCCCCTGAGGATGGATTAAGCGATTCGCTCACGGAATCCTATCGATTTTCTCTTTCCGGGGCTCGCGGCAAACGCTTGTTGTACATCCGCTTCCGCGATGAAGCGGGAAACTTCAAGATCCACCAGCAAAGCATCTGAAGCCCCACCGCAGGGGAAACGGCAAAGGAGGCAGCGCATGAAAGTCCATGAATACCAGGCCAAGGAATTGTTCCGCCAGGCGGGAATTCCCGTTCCTGCGGGCAGGATGATTGACGCTCCGGAACAATTGGAAGCGGCGATTGCCCAGACCGGCCTGCCCTGCGTGGTCAAGGCCCAGGTTCATGCCGGCGGTCGCGGCAAGGGCGGTGGCATTCGCCTGGCGGATTCACTGCCGGCGGCCCGGAAGGCAGCCAGAGATATTCTGGGCATGCAGCTGGTCACCCCCCAGACCGGTCCGGAGGGGCGGCACGTCGGGCGGGTGCTGATCGAAGCCGCCGCTTCCCTACAGCGTGAATGCTACCTGGCGCTGTTGGTGGACCGGGAACAGGGTCTGCCGGTATTTGTGGCCTGCGCGCAGGGCGGGGTTGAGATCGAAGAACTGGCCGTAAAGCACCCGGAACAGATCCTCAAGGTACCGGTTCATCCCGCGGTGGGGCTGAGTGCCTATCATATCCGCCGGCTGGCGCTTCATCTGGATGTCAAGACGGAGGGCGGAAAAGACTTTGCCCGGGTGGTAAGGGGAATGTACGCACTGATGCACGGCCATGACGCTTCCCTGGTCGAGATCAATCCCCTGGTGGAAACCGAAAACGGCAAATGGCTGGCCCTGGATGCCAAGCTCAACTTCGATGACAACGGGCTCGGCCGCCGCCCGGAAATCGTGGCCCTGCGGGATGAAGACGAGGAAGAGCCCCTGGAAGTGAGGGCTTCGCGCCATGACCTCAACTACATCCGCCTGGACGGTTCCATCGGATGCATGGTCAACGGCGCCGGCCTGGCCATGGCCACCATGGATATTATCAAGTTGTACGGCGGAGAGCCGGCCAATTTCCTGGACGTGGGTGGGGGCACTTCGGAGGAGCGGGTGCGTGAAGCCTTCCATATCCTGTTGGCGGACGACCGTGTCCGCGCCGTGCTGGTCAATATTTTCGGAGGCATTGTACGCACAGACCGGGTGGCGCGGGGCATCGTGGCCGCGGTCGCGGATGTCGGCCTGAAGGTGCCCGTGGTGGTACGCCTGGTGGGAACCAACGAAGTGGAGGGCAGGCGGATAATCAGTGAATCCGGGCTGGACGTGGTGGCGGAAACCGAGTTGGATGCGGCGGTGCGGGCGGCCGTGGCCCTGGCGAAAGGAGGCGAAAATGGCCATTCTGTTGGATAGATCCTCTCGCGTGGTGGTGCAGGGAATCACCGGCAAAGAAGGCGGTTTTCACGCCGAGCGCATGATCGAATACGGCACCCGGGTGGTGGCCGGAGTGACTCCCGGAAAAGGCGGGCGCAGGCACCTGGATCGTCCGGTTTTTGACAGCGTGGCGCAGGCCGTGGATCGTGAGGGGGCGGACACGACCATTATCTTTGTTCCCGCCCTGGCTGCCGCCGACGCCATCCTGGAGGCGGCGGACGCGGGAATCGGTCTGGTTATCTGCATCGCGGAAGGCATTCCCATCCTGGACATGGTACGGGTCAAGCATTTCCTTTCGTCCACTGAAACCGTGTTGGTGGGTCCCAATACCCCGGGACTGATTTCACCGGGGCAGGCCAAGGCCGGCATCATGCCTGCCAAGATTCATGCTCCCGGCAGGGTGGGCGTGGTTTCCCGTTCGGGCACCCTGACCTACGCCGCGGTCAACCAGTTGACCGAATTGGGGCTGGGGCAATCCACCGCCATCGGCATCGGGGGTGACCCGATTGTGGGAACGGGTTTTGTGGATGTGCTGCGGCGCTTTGAAGCCGACTCCGAAACCGATGCGGTGGTGTTGATCGGTGAGATCGGCGGCACCCAGGAAGAGGAGGCGGCGCGTTTTGTCCAGGAAAAGATGAGCAAGCCGGTGGTGGCGTTTATCGCCGGGCGTACCGCACCACCGGGACGCCGCATGGGACACGCCGGGGCCATAATCTCCGGGGGCCGGGGCACCGCGGCGGAAAAGATCCGTGAATTGCGCGAGCGGGGAATCCGGGTGGTTGAAAATCCGGTTGAGATCGGCTATACAATGAAGCAGGTTCTGGAGGAGGTCCAATGAACGCCATGCGGGGAAAGAGTTCGCTTTTGAATCTCATCCTGGTAGTGCTGGTGGTTTACGGCGCATTTGCCCTGGTCAAGCACCTGGGCGCCGGGTTTCAGTCCAGATCGATCGCCGCCCAGGTCAAGGACCGGCTCGCGCTCGAACGAGGAGCGGGCTTTACCGCGCAAAAAGGGGAAGCCGTGATCCGGGAGATCCTGAACCGTGAAGGCGTGATCCTGGATGAGGAGGGGGAGGGCGAAGTGGAAGTGATCATCAACAACGACCGCCAGATGATCGAATATTTTTTCCGCTACGAAGTGGATGTCGATTTCCTCTTATTCAAACAACGGCGGATTTTCCAGGTTGAGGAAGAGATCCGCAGTTACTCGTAGTCCCATGCAGGCGGAAAACCGCGACCTGCTTCACATCCGCGTTTACCTGGGATGCCTGGTGGGCGTGGTAATGGTTTTAATCCTGAAGGAGTTGAAAACCATCTTTATCCCGCTGGCCCTGGCTGTACTGCTTTATTTTCTGTTTAACGGCGTTATGGACCGATTGCTTAAATGGCGGGTGCCGCGCGCCCTGGGCCTGGTGTTCCTGCTGGTGTTCCTGTTCGTTTTGTGTTATTTCTTCGGGTTGCTGATCTACACCGGGGCCAGCGCTTTTATCGAAAAATTCCCCGACTACAGCCAGATGCTGGCGCGCATGCTCAACAGCCTGTTCGAGCAACTGCGTATGCCCGTGGTGGATGTGGAGCGGTTTATCGCGGATTTCGACTGGTCCAAGTCGATCAACACCATCACCTCCATGCTCTCTTCCACGCTTGGGTCCTTTGCCGTGTTTCTGGGCAACCTGTTCCTGATCATTGTCTTCCTCATGTTCATGCTGGCCGGGCGCACCGCCATGGAGGGCCGGGTCGGACGGGCCTTTGCCACCAGGCGCGCGGTCCAGATGCTGGAAGTACTGCGCTCGATTGAAGACAAGGTGCAGCACTATCTCTTGCTCAAGACGCTGATCAGCTTGTTGACGGCGATTGTGGGTGCCGGAATCATGTGGCTGGCCGGAATCGATTTCGTGCTGTTTTTCGCGCTGGTGATCTTTTTGTTTAACTTTATTCCCAATATCGGCTCCATTCTGGCCACCATCCTGCCCATCCTGGTGGGTTTTCTGAAATTCGGTCTGTCGTTGCGGGTTCTGTTGCTGGCCGTGGGGTTGAGTTTAACCCAGATGATTATCGGCAACGTGGTCGAACCCAAGGTTACCGGCGACAACCTCGACCTGTCTCCCATCGTGATCCTGGTTTCGCTGATCCTGTGGGGTTGGATGTGGGGGGTGATCGGCATGCTGCTGGCCGTTCCCCTGACCGTGGCGATTAAGATCATGATGGAGCAGAGTCCGGTATTGAAACCGTTCAGCGAGTTGATGGGTGCCGCACGACCTCCGGTGTAGGAAGAAAAAGTTGAAGAGTTGGAAAGTTGAAAAGAAGGTGACAGGTATCAGGTGACAAGAGGCAGGAAGGCAGGCGTAGGGGCGACCGGCTGGTCGCCCA
>JAFGNX010000187.1 GCA_016926835.1 Candidatus Aminicenantota bacterium
CATGGGTCAAATCCTCTTCCATTCGCAGCCTTTCAGTGATGTCTTCGATTTGGATGGCCACGGAAATGCCCTTTTTGAGTTCGATTTTGTACAAAGTCAGTCGAAAAATCTTCTCTTCCTTTGACGGCAGAAATTGTGGGTAGGGATCATGATAGGTGGGATGACCACTGAGAATGACATTGTAAAAATCAGCCTTGATGGATGAAGTGAATTGGACGGTTTCAAAAATGTTTTTCCCTTTGATATCGCTAAAGGGGGTGTCAAGGATTTTCTCAGCCGCCGGATTGAAAGAGATGACCTCTCCGGATTCATCACAGATAATCAGGGCGGAGGGGGAATTGTTGATGATTTTTTCGAAAAACACTTTCAGATCCAGTATTTCTTCTCGCTGGGTTTTCAGTGATTTCGCCATATCGGCAAAGGTCTTTGATAGATCGCCGATTTCATCTTCTGAGGTCGGCTCGATCCGGACATCAAAATTTCCCTTTGAGATTGCCTGGGCACTGCTGGACAGGGCCAGTAAGGGCTGGCTGAGCTTTCGTCCCACAACCAGGGAAACCACTATGGCCAGCAGGGAAGCGATAACCAAAACGAGCAGGATGTTTCGAATCCCCTGGGATTTGGCAACCAGGATGTTTTTCACGTTTTCCGCCACGAGAATGGATCCGATTGGTTGCTTATGGTAATCGAAAATGGAAAATCCATCTATCAGGTAATTCTCATTCAGAATTTTCTTTTTCTTCTTATGTTGGGCAGGATCCTGGGAGAATCCGGGGAAGAAACGCTCGCCCTCATTGTTCTGGAAAGAAGTGGCCAGTTGCTCCCCATTTGAAAGGATGACAATATCACAACCCGCTTTATCCTTTAATTGATCGGCGAATTCGGAATTGAAAAAAAGCTCGAAAAGTACGTAACCCTTGAAACTGAAATCGGTTTGATCCACGATGGGTGAAACGGCAAGAATACAAATCTGGTCATCCATTCTGAATATTCCGATGTCCCTTAGTAACGAATCGCGACCCGGCTGAAAAAAAGGAGAATTCTTAAGATCGACTTTAGACAACGTATTGTTTGAAGAGTTCGCGTAGGAAACAATGATATCCATGTCCGGACTGAGTATTTTGGTGTTGATATTAAATAGAAAAAACCCTTTGTTTTCCAGGGAGATTGAAAGTTCACCGGGGTTATCCAGGTTTTTGATGACTTCTTGTAACTCGGAAATAAAAGTCGCCTTTCTGGTTAAATCTCCCAGGTATTCATAGAAAATGTTTTCCGCTTTCCTGCGGCTGTCGGCGGTTGCTTCGCGGGCGATTTCCTCGTAATTCTCAGAAATCGAGTAAATGGCGAAAAAAGTCGCCAACAGCACGGAAACAAAGGCCGTCGCAGCCAGCGACAAAAATAACTTGGTTCTGATTTTCACTTTTTCTCGATAGGGTAAAGACGGATTGTGTCCGTCGGCGTCACCCGAATGTTTTTGATCCGTGTGTTGTTATAGATGATAGCCGTCGTGTCCTGGAAAATGGGTATGCACAGAGAAAGGGCGTCAATCTGTTGGACGATATCGGCTACTTTCTGAATTCTCCTGGATTTATCCATCTCTTTGGTCAGGCTCTCAATCAGTTTTTTCATCCGAGCGTCCCGGTATTGTGAAAGGTTGGCCAAGCCCTTTTGCATGAGTTCTTCATTAAACAGGGGGGATATAATACTATGGGGATCGGGATAATCAGCGGCCCAACCGTTCAGGGTAAGGTCAAAATCGCCGTTCATGATCCTTTTTTCATATTCCTCCAAGGGCACATTCACAATGTCAAGCTCAATTCCCAAGCGGTTGAGGTTCTTGGCATACAGCGAGACGAGTTGTCGCAACAGGTCTGAATCACCGCTCAACAAAAATCTCAATTTAAGCGGTTTGTTGACCTTTGCTTTTTGCAGCCAACTGCGGGCTTCGGCCAAATTCAGTTTTAATGAGGTTTTCGGAGTTGTGTGGCCCGGCATGCCTTTGGGGATAATCGAATCCAGGGGCGTGACGAAACCCTGAAATACATATCTCAATGTCCGTTGGTCCCAGGCGGAGCGCAACGCCTTGCGGATATTGACCTGTTTCAGGTAGGGATTCTCCAGATTAAAAGCGATATAGGTCACCGAAAGAACGGGAATGAGTTTAATGGTAGCCCATCTCACGTTCTTTAAACCGGTAGCCCGGGAAATTGAAAAACTGTCAATGACATCCAGTTTCTGCTCTCTGAACAGTTTGTGTAAATTGTCGTGCTTATCGTTGACCAAAAAATCAAATTGGTCAATTTGGGGTTTGTCTTCCCAGTATCGCGGGTTGGCCCGCAGAGAGATTCGCTTGTTTTTCTCCCAGAGTTGAAAACGGAAAGGGCCGGTTCCAACCGGGTGTCGGGCAAACGCCTTTTTGTATTTCTTAACGGCGGCCGGGGATACAATGGCGGCGGGCGAGGCGGTCAAAGTAGCCAGGAAAGGGTAAAACGGTTGATCGAGATGAAATACCACGGTATGGGTGTCCACTGATTTCACGGATACAATATTATCGAAAATTTCGTTAAAAAGGGGGAAATCATAATAGTGATAGGGAAAATTCTTTTCCATCTGTCTTTGGAATGAAAACACCACGGAATCGGCATTGAATTCCGAACCATCATGAAAACGTACGTCCTTTCGCAACTTGAATTCCCAAATGGTGCCATTTTTATTTGTTTTCCATGATACGGCCAGTGAAGGGGTGATTTCCAGGGTCTCTGAATCCAACACGACCAGGGTATCAAAGATGTTGGTTGTGAAAAACACCGATGCATTGTCCCAGGCCTGTCCGGGATCCAGGGTTTCGGGTTCGGTCAAACTCCCCCAGGTGACTGTTTTTTCAGAAGCAGTTGCCAGACCCGCAAAGAGGGTCATCACAATCATGATTAAAATGGCCGATAAAATGTTGGGTTTATTTGTCATTGTGATATTTCCTTTGCAAACAAATTCGGGCTTTCCAGGCTGATGATTTTCTTGAAACTGGGTGATCGATCCGGTGAAAATGCCAGGTTTGTTTCGCTTCTTATCATCATCAGCCCCAATCGTGTTGCCCTTCTCCTCGTCAACACCGGACGTTTTCCTGTTTTTACCATTAATTGTTTTTACTGAGATACTTGAATTCAATATACGTGTTTGGATTGACCACAAGATTTTCAAGATTGCTGCGAAAAGCCACCAGTGACTCCTGGTGAAAAAGCGGGATCCAGGGAAGATCTTCATGGATGATTTCCTGGGCTTGCCAATAGTATTGAAGGCGCAATTCGGGGTTAAGGGTCACCTTGGCTTTCTCCAATAGTGCGGACAATCGCTTGTTCTGATAAAAGGCCCGGTTCTTGTTTCCCGGCTCCATGGTAAACAAGGGGTAGAGGAAAAAATCCGGATCAGGCGGTCCCACCCATCCTAGCAGGACCATATCATGTTCACCCTTGTCACATCTCCTGACCAGTTCTCTAAATGGCAGTTTTATCTGTCTTATTCGCACATTCAGGTATTTGGCGTTGCTGGTGATGATGTTGGCGATCTTCTGATGCCCCACATTTTTCGCGGCTATGAAAAGATTTGCGGAAAAACCGGATTCCAATCCTGCTTTTTTCATTAATTCCCGGGCTCTCGGAATATCAAAACGATAATCCTTGATAGACTTGTTGAATCCAAACAGAGAAGGCGGGATCGGGGTGACGGCAGGAACCGCCATTGTCTGAAAAACATGCTTGATCAGGCCCTGTTTGTTGATCAAGTGGGCGAATGCTTTGCGGACATCGACTCTTGAAAGCGGAAATTTTCGCGTGTTAAAGGCCAGGTAGTGCACATCAGGAGTCAAATCATTTTTAATGATGATATCTTTTCTGCCCAGCAACTCCTCATATTCAACGGCTGAATTGATACGCAAGATATCAGCGTTTCCGTTCCTCAAATTCAGTGTCCTTGTGGCCGGGTTCTGGACGACTTTAAAAATGACTTTGGATAAGCGGGCGTTTTTATCCCAGTATTCGGAATTCCGTTCAATG
Organism: Candidatus Aminicenantota bacterium; assembly: GCA_016926835.1. GTDB lineage: Bacteria > Acidobacteriota > Aminicenantia > UBA2199 > UBA2199 > UBA876. The sequence goes on from JAFGNX010000187.1 coordinate 4,050, forward strand.
ATCAAAGCGTTACCCTTATCCCAGCTCTTGAACTTAAAGGGACCGGTTCCGAGGGGATTGAAGGACCCATCCTTCTGGTAGGATTCCGGAGCCACAATCAGGGCGGCGGAGTCCGTAAGGGCTGGAAGCAACGGCGCGTAGGGTTTTTTCAGGGTGATTTTAAAGACGTATTTTTCGACAGCTTCGACATGTTCGATATATGGAAAGAAAAACCATTGCCTTTTGCTGCCCGGTTTCTCTTGTCCCAGTTTTTTTCTGAACACGGAAACCACCGAGTCGGAATCCAGCGGCCTGTTGTTGTGAAATCGAACTCCCTCTCGCAGATAAAACAACCATTCTGTATGGTTGTTTCTCGTTTCCCATCGGGTGGCCAGACAGGGCTCAATCTCCAGGGTTCCTTTTTTAAACCTGACCAAGCCCTCAAAGATATTGGCGATGACCTCGCTGGAATAGAATTCTTCTGATTTACTGGGTTCCAAGGTGGTTGAATCCACGCTTCTCAGAAAGATTACGGAGTTTTCCTCGGTGAATAACCTGCTGTTTGCGCACGCCAGGAGAATCAGAAGAATCAGAATCTTCGCTTCTCTCATGTCACATATTATAAGAAAAAAAGAAAAAACAAGCACTCCAGGCTGATTGCCGGGTTACGCAAATTTCAATAAAAAGCACAAACACTTCAAAACTTCCGTATCTTTGCTCTGAAATTTCCCGAATAAAAGGCGAAATGCAATGAAAAAAAATGCAGGCAAAGGCGAAGCAGACCATTCAGTTCATGGCAGGGTAGTCACCTTGATACGGCCGGCCAGGGATATGGAAATTCTGCGACCATAGGGGCCCACCCTGACGGTTGCGGAACAGAGTGGAACCACGTGTCCTTCCGGGTAAAAGACGGGATCCGCGTTCAAGTGGAACTCCACAGCCGCGGGGACTGTGATCCGCTCCAGCAGTACCCAGTTTCCACTTTTACGAACTTCCAACTCCAGATCGCCGCCCTCGCTTTGAGAGAGCTTTACCCTGCGGTTGTGTTTGATGGCCCGATAACGCGCGGCCTGCATGGCCGCGGTTATGCAACGGACTCCGTTTGCGGCATCCGCCCGGCGGTGATAAGCGCGCAGTCCCAGGACACCGGTACAGATAAGGATCCCCAGCAAGAGGACTACGGTCAGCAGTTCCAGTACCGTGATTCCGGATCTGGCTGCACGCTTATGGAAATATCCGGATAAATATTCAATCAATTTCATCACGGCGTACTTCCTCGATTCGCAGAAGTTTGATACTCTGAATCAGGCGTATGTTCCGGGCGGTGAGTTCTTCCAATAGGTCTTGCTGTCCTCTGGCGAAAGTAAATGTGATTTCTCCTGAGTTGTCCAGGTTTCCTGCGCAGATGTTGCCGTTGATGTGTACGGAATTTTCACTGTTTGTCAGATCATGCGCGCTGATCAGGGCGGCATCCAGAACAGAATGATTCCCTGTGGACAACTGGATCCCCTGATCACCCGCGTTTATTGCACCGGTTTTGCCACAGACGATGGATATGCCCGGAGAGGGAATTCTGCGCACTCCCAGCCCTTCCCGTTCCAGGGAAGATGTAACAGTGACCTGCCCGCTGACCAGCAATGTGATACGACTGTCCGGGTGGAAGGCCCGGATTTCCTTTCCCGGTTCTTGGCGGGTGGCCACGGAGTAACAGTTGCCGTTGATCACGATGCATTCGGAAAACACGGTTGTGGAAAGCGGATCTGGAATCCAGCAATCCAGAATGGTTCCCTCGGGCTCGTATTCCAGGATGTAGGTGTTGGTGCCCTGGGTCATCTTAATATATTGATAGCCGGGGTGACTGGAAAACTCGAGTTTGTTCAGGTCACCCTGAACCAGTACGGCATGGATACATTCACTATCCCGCACCAGGTATATCCCGGGCGGCGGAGGGGCTTCCGTGACCTCCAGGCCCAGTCTGCGGCGCACTTCCGACCAGGTCAGTTCCAGGTTTCCAAGGTCCAGGGCGCGTTGGACCAGTCGCTTCAGTTCCAGGTCAAACCCGCCGGCTTTAAGTGTCGGAACCACTGTTCCCGGCAGGCGGACTCCTTGGGTTGAAAGCCATTCCCGGGCGGATCGCCCGGCAGGCACATGCGCTTGCAGTAGCAGGGGAATGTGTTGAATGGGAACCGCTCCTTGCAGAAAAGTCGACTGGATTTCCCCTTCCATGCAGTATCGACCCTTTATTTGAGCGGCCAGGACCCGGAGCCGGACCTGGATGCGATCCATGTTTCCAATTGATGTGTTTTCGTGAGAGAAAAAGTGTTGCAACCGTGCGGAACCGGATGTGTGGTCAGGAAATGTCTGCAGCGAAAACAACTCCACTGCGGGATCCTCCAGGGAATACAGGTCCACATGGTTGAGGGTGTCAAAAACCCGATGGATTTCCAGGCTCAACTGGTCCTGCAATTCAGCCAGACCCGCCGCCCGCATTCTGCGGATTTTCATGATGCGATGATGCCCGATGGAATGGGTCAACAGGGTCATGCACAGTGCCCCACAAAGCAGGACAAACAACATGGCGGCCAGGATATTGCCGCGGCAACCTTCAATCAAAATGTTCTTTTTCACGGGCTCTCCGTGTTGTTCAGGAAGATATAGCCCCTGACCTGTTCCCGATGGTTGATTTCCAAGCGGTAAAGCACGGATCGTGATTCAGGATAATAGGTGGACGCAAAGTCGGTGACATTGTCGATCAGGGGCTGAAAATATCCGTTGTCCAGGCGGCGTTTCAGTTGATGGGTGCGTGAATAAAAACGCAACTGCACCTCTTTGAGGATGACTACCGGGCTGTTTTCAGGATAAGTGTTGGCCAGGGCATTTTTCATTTCCAGCCGGTTCCCTGCCAAGCCGCGGATTTCATTGAATTCATACACTCCCTGTGGAATCGAATAGATCAACACACCCTTGCGTTTGCGCGCAAAGTCATCTCCACTGATTTCGATATGACTGTCCCCTTTAACGGCCGGGCTTGTCAGCGCGGAACAGGATATGCCATATTTGAGGGCGAATCCGTTTTCCAGTGTTTGAAAGGGTTCAATGGAGAACTCAGCCGCCGCTTCCTGCAGGCGCATACCGCAACGTGACAGGTCCGATTTGATGGTATCGACGGTATGGAAAAGTGCTTCCAGGTTCTGCTGTTGTGACACCACCCGTTCTGAAAGGTTCGAGGAGTGGACGATATTGACGATCATAACCGCGAGAATCCCGATCCCGATGGCGGAAGCAACCAGTAACTCCATTAACGTGAAGCCCTGGTTCATCATTGTCCTCCCGGCGTGGGTTGAGCCAACCCGTTCCACCCGGAACCGTGAATGTATATCGACTTGTGAAACACTCGATGCGGGCAATCAGAACCATGATCTACAGTCATTTCAATCTGCTTGAGTTCGGTTGACAAGTCCTTGACTTTCCATGTCAGCGCCCAGCGATCCACCTCTTTTTGATGAACGCCTGGAGAAAGCCAGCCATGGTTGAATCCGACAGACAGCAAGCGGTTGCTCCATGAAGTCACCATCTGGTCACGTTGCAGTCGCATGGTGCCGGTCTGACCGCTGCGTACGCTTTGCTCCAGAGCACGCCCCAGCGAGGCTGCGGCAATGGTGATGAGTGCGAGGGCCACAAGGGTTTCAATTAAAAGAAAGCCTTTTTTTAGTTTAACCGATTTCATCTGAACCTCCGCCGGGGAGTACACAATTTGCTTGCCAACTTGCAAGGCAAAAAAAAACTCGTATCTGTGCTGATTTGAGTGCTTTGCAAAAACGGTGACGACAACGATCGTGAATCTTAGTGAAGTTTTGTGTTCACTTAAATGAACACAGCTGCTTTGGGACCGGTCTCGGGCTGACTGGGAATACGGCTGTCCACGAGTGCTCCCCGGAGTTTTTTTTGGTCGCCTATTCCGGTTGGCATGGATCTTGATTGCGGGAAAGCAGGAGGTGAATCATGAGAACTGAAAAGAAACAGATTCTCGCGATGGTTCTGGTTGCCGCAATGCTCGTACTGGTCGGGGCGCCCTTACTGGAAGCGTCGACTGAAGCGAAAACCAAGGTCAACATCAACACTGCCGGATTGAAAGAGCTTCAGACCTTGCCGCGAATCGGCGAAAAGGTGGCGCAACGGATCATCGATTTCCGTAAAAAAAACGGGCCCTTTAAACGCGTTGAAGACTTGCTCAAGGTTAAAGGCATCGGGGAAAAGACATTCAGGCGGTTTAAAGATCGTATTACCATTTAGTGGAGATTCAGATCATGCGTAGACCGCTGAATGAGAGAGAAAAAGATTTGAGTCTGCTGTTGTTGTACCTCTCGGGATGGGAGGAAGATTCCCGGCGCAATCCAGGGGAAAAAGTGTTTCGTGCCTGGAAGGGGTTCCGTTTTGATGTGCTGGACGCGTTGGAGGAGGGAGAGATGATCGAGCAGTTCCATAACATCAAGTCCGTTTTACTCACCCCAAAGGGAATGGAACGGGCGCGGGAATTAAGAGAACGGTTATTGTAAGCCCTGTCCGCTGAATACCCCTGGCTCCGGCGAATGAAGAGTCGCAGGGGCACGGTTCAGCGTGCCCCTGCGATCCAGCTTTCTTGGGTTTACCTTTCATTCAAGGCGTGAATGCGCGCTTTCCCTGTTTGGCGGGGTTTCCTGGTTTGAACGCGTAATCCGCGACAAAACATAAGAATCGATATTTTTATACGCATAAAAATTGACAATCGATAAAAATATACGTATATAAGTGTTGTTGCGTCCACCGGGTATTTTTGTCTGCAACGTGGGCGCGAGGAGTCGCGACCATGGAAGTCAAGGGTACATTAATCGCTACGATCCCCCAGTTTGTCAAAAAAAAATTCGGCGAGGAGGGGTTGCAGATGTGGCTGGACACCCTTTCCTCGGATGCACGCCTGCTCTTTGAGTTCAAAATCAAGGAAAACGAGTGGTACGACCTCAGGACCTATATGCTGGAACCGGTGGCCTTTATCGCGCAGTTGTTTTTTCAATGGAACCTGGAGAAAGCCGGTTGGGAAATGGGACGTTTCGCTGCTGACCACGGTTTCAAGGGATTGTATCGCATGTTTCTCAAAGTCGGAAAACCCGAGTTCTTCGTGGGCAAGGGGCCTCAATTCGCTTCCGGCTATTACCGGCCCGCAAAAATTGAAGTCCCCTTTAACGAGCGCGGCAAGGCCACGGTGCGTATCACCCGGTTTCCCGACATCGACAAGACCATCGAATACCGCATCGGCGGCTGGATGCAGCGGGGCCTGGAAATGAACGGTTGCACCGACGTGAACGTGGAAATCGTGCGCTCCCTGATGAAGGGCGATCCCTACACGGAGTACCGCATCACTTACAAAGCCTGATCTGATCTCTCCAATCTAGCCGCGAATCTTTCCGCCTTGCCATCACCCGTGCCGGGGTGTACAATCTGCGGGTGATGACGGCAAAGGTGGCGCTTGTCCATGACTGGCTCAACGGCATGCGTGGAGGCGAAAAAGTCCTGGAGGGCATGCTGGACATCTTCCCTTCGGCGGATATCTTTACCCTGTTTTATACTCCGGAGAAGGTGTCGGAAAAGATCCGGGCCCGCACGGTGACCGCTTCCTACCTGAATCGTTTCGCCCCGGCGCGCCGCTGTTACCGCCAATGCCTTCCCCTGCTCCCCCGCGCCGTGGAGTCATTTGACCTGAACGCCTATGACCTGGTGGTCAGCACTTCCCACTGCGTTGCCAAGGGCGCCATCCCCCCGCCCCACGCGCCGCATGTCAGTTACGTGTTTACCCCCATGCGCTATATCTGGGACCAATATCCCCACTATTTCGGTCGCACCCGGGGCGTGAAGAAATGGCTGATCCGCCGCGCCGCCACGTGCCTGCGCACCTGGGATGCGGCTTCCGCCGCCAGGGTGGATCATTTCGTGGCTGATTCGGAATTCGTTGCTCAACGCATCCGGAAATACTACCGCCGTGACGCCACGGTCATTCACCCTCCGGTGGACACGGATTTCTTTTCTCCCGCGAGCGGCGACAAGGAAGGGTTTTTTCTGGCCGTTACCGCCCTGGTGCCCTATAAACGCGTCGATCTCCTGGTGGAAGTATTCAACCACACCGGGGACAATCTGGTGATCGTTGGTACGGGACCGGAAAAACGTAAATTGCAGCGGCGTGCCCGCGGCAACATCCACTTTGAGGAAACCCTCTCCAGAGAGACCCTGCGTGAACGCTATCGTCGCGCCCGCGCCTTTGTCCACGCCGGACTGGAAGACTTCGGAATCGCTTTTGTCGAATCCCTTGCCTGCGGTACACCGGTGCTGGCCTCGGCCCGGGGCGGAGTGGCCGATATCGTTGCTCACGACCGGACCGGCCTGCTGGTTGCGGATCCTGATGCAAACACCTTTGCCGCGGCCGTTGAAGAGATGCGCAACCGTACTTTTGATCCGGAGGCATTGCGCCAGGGCAGCCTGCGCTTCTCCCCCGAAATTTTCCGGGGAAAGTTCTCCGCACTAGTGGCTTCACTGTCATGATCAAGAAAAGCCGTCGCAAACTGGTGCAGTTCTATTTCCTTTCCGATGTGTTAACCATTGCCGCGGGCTTTCTGTTGACGTTCTGGTTGCGGTTTCATTCCGGTCTCCTGGGTGCGCCGAAAGGTATCCCCGCTTTTCAAAAATATCTCCTGGTTCTGGCTTTCTGCATGCTTTTCCAGGTGGTCTACTTCGCTTCCCGGGGATTTTACCGCATCCGCCTGCGGCGCAATCGCCTGGACGACCTCTTCGCCACTTTGATCAACACCCTGGTCTGCGCGATGGTGACCCTGCTGGTGTTCAGTTACCTGAACAGTTACGGTTTTATCGGTTTTGAGATATCCCACGTGTTTCTGGCATTGTACGTCCCGGTAATTACGGCCGCGATTTTTCTGGGACGTTTGTTGATCTTCCGTTTTTTTCGCAATGTGTTCATGCGCCGCAATGGCATCTCCCGAATCCTTATCGCCGGAGATTCGGAATTGGGTCGCCTGATGGCGGAAAAACTGGGTAATTATACCCATTTCGGCATCGAGGTGGTGGGATTTCTGGGTGAAGGCGGAGGGCCGGATGTCCTTGGCGGTTATGACCGCCTGGAGAAAGCGGTGAAAGAGCAACAGGTGACCGATCTGTTCATCGCCCTGCCCCTGAGCCGCATCCAGACCATTGAGTCGCTGATCCGGCGGGCCAACAACCTCTTGCTGGATATCCGTTTGATTCCGGATATCCTGCAGATTGCCTCCCTGAAAGCCGGTATGGAGCACATCGAGGGTATTCCCACCATCAACCTGGGAGATATTCCGCTCCAGGGATGGCGGCTTTTTGTAAAACGCGGGTTTGACTTGGTGGTCTCTTTTTGCGGTTTGGTCCTGTTGTCGCCGCTGTTTCTGCTCATTGCCGTCTGGGTGAAACTTGATTCACGGGGTCCGGTGTTTTACGCCCAGACCCGGGTGGGTTTGGACGGTCGCAATTTCCGCATGTTCAAATTCCGCACCATGGTTCAGGACGCGGAAAAATCCACCGGTGCCATCTGGTCGCCCCCGGACGATGATCGCATTACGCGGGCGGGGCGGGTCATGCGCCGTTATTCTCTGGATGAATGGCCCCAACTCCTCAACGTGCTCAAAGGGGACATGAGTCTGGTCGGGCCTCGTCCCGAACGTCCCGAGTTTGTCATGGAGTTTCGTGACAACATCCCCCGTTACATGCTGCGCCACCGGGTGCGGACCGGCATGACCGGGTGGGCGCAGGTTCACGGTCTGCGGGGAAACACCCCTTTGGACCAACGGATTGAGTTCGATATCTACTACATCCAGAACTACAC
>JAFGNX010000188.1 GCA_016926835.1 Candidatus Aminicenantota bacterium
GTTTGCATGAGTTGCGGACATTGCCTTCCCAGGTTTTGCGTTTTCAATCGCTTTCCCTGGGACCCGCGAAAATTCTGGACGGCCGCTTGCAGGTTCAGCTTGATGGCTTGACATCCGGGTTAACGGAACGGTTGGATTTCGCCTTCAGCGGAGGCAGGGTAACCACAACGGCGTTTCAATTCCCGGCGCAGGATACGGGCATGGAAATCGATTTCATTTGCGATCGCTTGCAGTTGGCCGACATGCTCAACATGATTACCGGGAAAAGCAATGCCACCGGGCAAGGAACCATCAGTGGCGTTTTACCGGTTCGCATCGGTTCGGACGGAATCCATTTCAAGGAAGCTCACCTGGCTACGAGTCCGGGTGATACGGGAATCCTGCGTGTTGAAGACGCGGCGGACATGACGGGCGGCATCCTGCTGGCGGAAGAGTCCATTCGCGATTTCTCATACGAATGGGCCAAGGTAAATATCGAGAATTCGCGGGATCATTTGAACATGGTGGTTCAATTGTCCGGAAAACCGCGGCGGAAACTCCCGTTGAAGTTTGATCCCGCCAAGCGGGATTTCGTTCGCGATCCTTCCGGTGAGCGGCTGGTGGATTTAAAGGGGTTGCTTCTGGAGCTGAAATTCGTGGATATTGATATAAACGCCCTGCTCAGAGAAGCGGGGCTGCGTTAGAGAAAACAGGAGGCGTCATGAGACGGATCTGGGCGGTATTTGTGTTGATGTGGATCCTGATTGGCGGGGTGTCGTGCATTCGCATGAAACACGACATGACGATTCAGCCGGTACACGTTACGGTGGAAATCCGGGTCAAGATCGACAGAGCACTGGATGAATTTTTTGGTGACCTTGATGCGAAGCAGTATGAAGAAAAAAAGGAATCCAGTGAAGCGAACGGAGGCAATAAAGATGAAGCGTAAATGGATTGGGGTATGGGCGGTGTTGGCGGCCTTCTGCGTATCCGGAGTGGCGGCGGATCGGGCCGCGATCAAGAAACGCATGGCGGAAAGACTGCCTCTTCTGACGCAGATGAAAGACCAGGGCCTGATTGGTGAAAACAACCTTGGGTATCTTGAATTTCGTTCAGGTGACCGAACCGATAAGCAAAAGGATGTGGTTGGTAAAGAGAATGCGGACCGGCTCCTGGTGTACCACATGGTGGCGGAAGAAATTAATGTGAGCGTGCAGGTCGTCGGTAAACGGCGTGCCGTTCAGATCGCAAAAAATGAACCGGAGGGCCACTGGATTCAGAAGCCGGATGGCAGCTGGGTGCGAAAAACAGACTCAGACGAGTAGGTCACTACCGAAAGCGAATTATCCATTCTGCAAAGAAGACACAATAAACCGGAATCCTGTTTGCATTTGTTTTAAGGGGTGAGACTTTTGTCACCCGAATGGTATGTAGAGTATTGGCGGGGGATTTCGACATCATGATTCCAAAGTGTTCGGAGGGGGAGAAATGAGACAACGAAAGGGGATTATCGGGCAAGCCATAAAAAAGAGTGCGTTGATCTGTCTGGCCGTGTTGCCGGCGGCCGTGTTGTTGACTGCTGCGGGAATCCAGGTGACGCGGCCGGCGGGAGGAGAAACGGTAACCCGGGGAGCGGATTACCAGATTCGCTGGAATTCCCCGGTGCCGGGGCAGGGCGCGGTATTAATCCGGCTGTTCAAGGCGGCAGGGATGGCCAAGGTGGGGACTATCGTAACCTCCGCGCCCAACACAGGCCAGTTCCTGTGGAAAAAGAACCAGATCCAGTCCTTGCCCCCGGCAGAGTATGTGATCCGGGTTAAAACCCTGAACAATCAGTACTCGGGAGACAGCGCCCCCTTTCAGCTCAAGGCGGACAAGGATCCCGCCTTTGGCATCATTGAAGCTGAGCAACTCAAGACATTGCCCCCGACGCAACCCCACCGGCACCGGGCGCCGCCGCTTAAAGAACCTGAGGGCGCGTCCTTTGAGATCATGGATATCCATTACGGTGTGTCTCCCCAGGGGCAGTTCCAGGTCGTAGGAATGATCGTCAAATACCAATCCAAGACCAGTTTCAGTTTTCAGCGCTATCCGGGCCATTCTCAGGACGGTCCCATCTACATGAACTGCAAAATTGTGAATCCCCAGTGGCCGGGAAGCGAGAAATATGGCATCTTTCCCGCCGAAAAAGGCCCGCCGGAGCCGGTCGTGATTTTCAACCATCGGCTTTCCATTAAATACGGGGGAAAGAACCACCTGGAATGCGCGCAGCACGTGATCAACGCAGGCAACGGGGAGTTCGAACTCATTTTTACTCCTGCCCTCAGCAAACCCCTGCTGGGGCTGAATACCATAAAAAATATGAAAGGAGCAGGCTTTTCCAACCCGGATGTCTGCGAACGGATCTACCCGCCAAAGATGGCGGTGCGGCTGTTCATCCATACCAAGGAAGGCGTGAAAACCCTGTACAAGGAGTTCTACCTGCTGAACACGCCGCGGAAATCCTTTAAGATTCCCGGCGAACTCAGCATCTGCTCAGGAGGCATCCAATCCTGGTAACGGGACTTCCGTCTCCCTTTCTGATGCGGATGGCTCGTTCCCGCGATTTTGACTATAATGGTTGTATGTCTGCCAGAAAGCCTGTCGACCCGGTCAAGGAGACCAATCGCCTGATCCGCCTGGCGCGGTCGTACTGGGATGCTCACAACAACTCGGCATGTCGCATTCACCGCGACAAGGCCATGGAGTTGTACGAGAGCCTGAGCCGGGAGCAGAAAGAGAAGGTGCCGCAGGTGTTGCGGGTATGGCTGCGCTACCGCAGCGAAAAGTACTTCGGCCCCCATCGTACCCCCCCGGGGATCCGGGGTAAAAAGAAATCCGGTCCAGGCAATGGGTCCTGACTAATAACGCTTCATGCTCTTCTTGGCCGACTTGATAAAACGTCCGAAATCCCGGTCCTTCTTGCGCTTTTCAACGTAGGAAAGGTCGTTGAACTCCGACTCCTGCCGCAGTTGCCGGTAGTTTTCCAGTTGCCCCGGGTCGATTTCATCTGAATTCAGCGCCGCTAAAACAGCGCATCCGGGTTCGCCGGAATGGCTGCAGTCGCGGTAGCGGCAGCGGGCCGCCAGGGCGGCGATTTCAGCATACCTGGCGCGGATGCCTTCTTCCGCACCCACCAGGCCGAATTCGCGCATGCCCGGATTATCGATGACCAGGGCCCCGCCTTTCAGATGGATCAGTTCGCGGCGCACCGTGGTGTGCCGGCCTTCACCCGTACCGCTGACCTCCCGGGTGTCCAGCATTTCGCTGCCTGCCAGATGATTGATCAGCGTACTTTTGCCGACTCCGGATGACCCGACAAAGCAATAGGTCTTCCCCGGTTCCAGCAAGTATTCAAGGGCTTCTACGCCATCCCCGGTGATGTTGCTCAAAGTCACAATGGGCGCCGTGATGCCGGAGGATCGAATCTCCTCCACCTGGGAGGCCAGTATGGCCGCTTCCACCAGGTCCGTCTTGGTGAGCAGGATACAGGGTTCGGCTCCGCCGTCCATCACCATCACCAGGTAGCGTTCCAGGCGTTTCAGGTTGAAGTCGAAGTGGCATGATTGGACGATCATCACATTATCCACATTGGCGGCGATCATCTGGTACTCCACAGCGGTTCCCGCCGCTTTGCGGCGCAGAACGGTGCGGCGCTCCACCAATCCCAGGATTGTGCCCGGGCCGCCGGGTTCCCTGAGCACACATACCCAGTCGCCCACGCAGGGTTTTTCGTGGGGCAATGGGTGTTGTTGCCGGTAGTTGCCCGCTGGAACCGCCCGGAAATGTCCGGTCTGGTCCACCAGCAGCCACTGGTCGCGGTCCACCGCCGCCACCCGGGCGATGGTTTGCCCGGGCGCGAACGCCGCCCGTTGGGCGAACCACCGGTTCCAGCCCAGCGCGGCCAAACCGTCGTATGTCGTTTTCATAGGTCACTCCTATCGATTCGACCCGCATGACGAGGGCGATCTGCTTTGCTCAGTTGCGGGGGCATCTCATCTTCTGACAGGCTGGTCCTTCGGGGACGTACGGTCCGTGCGGATCCAGGTCTGGGTGCGGCCCATCTTGACAATGAATTTGATATAGCCGTAGACTTTCAACTCCCTGCCGCCGTTTTCGGTATGTACCCGGCAATGGTATTGTTTGCCGTTCTCCGGGTCCACAATCTCGCCGCTTACCCAATGGTCGCCTTTCTTTTGAAATCCCCACATGAACACCATGCCGATAATCTTTTTGTCTTTTAACCTTCCCTTGCATTTGTCACAGACCGGATCGGGATCCTCTCCGGGCTTGGGGAAGATCTTCAATATCCGGCCTTTCAGGGTGCCCGCCTCATCGATCCATACCTCGACGATGGACTTGACTTCTCCGGTCTCATCGTCAATGGTTTTCCAATACCCCTCCGGGGATCGGGATTCGGCGTGAACAATCGCCATGGTTGCCAGAAAAAGAAGGCCGGACAGGCAGGTCTGTATTCCCCTTGGTGTGTTCATGTTTGATTCTCCTGGAACTCCAATCCGGTGATTTTAATCCGGATCCGATCATAGCATATTCCGAAAATTTCGGGACCACCGGAAATAGTGCAGCCCGGTATGCCGGGCCGGTTTGTCACGCCGGAACTCAGGGCAGGCAGTCGGGACGGATAAAGTTCATGCGGCGCGAGCGGTCGCTTTCGGGAAAAGGGTGTTGCCGGCTGCCGGTCTGAATGCAGTGCATCAGCCAGGCCATGTTGTTGCCAAGGTTGTCCATGGCCTGCAGGCCTTCGCTGTCGTACTCCGCTTCACCGGACGCCGCCCCGAAGCCGATGTTCCAGTAGGTGGAGGTGGCAATGGGCATCTCCAGGACAGAGAAAAGGTGGTGCATGGAGTCGAGCGCGTGCTGGGCTCCCGCCCGGCGGACCGCTGTGACCGCGGCGCCAACTTTGCCGGCCAGGGGGTTGCCGTTGGCCATGCTGACATAACCCGTGCGGTCGATCAGGGCCTTCATCTCGGTGGTAATATCTGAAAAATAGGTGGGCGAACCCAGGAGCACACCATCGGCTTCCAGCATCTTGCCGATACAGGAGTTGATGAGGTCGGACCCGAAGACGCAGTTCCGGTCGCGGGTTTCGAAACAGGTGCGGCAGCCCTGGCAACCATGGACCGGTTTTCCGCCGATATGGATGATCTCGGTCTCTATTCCCCGGGCCTGGAGACGGTCACAGACCCTTCTGAGCAACAGATGGGTATTGCCCTCCCTGCGGGGGCTGGCGTTGATGGCGACAACCTGCATGTGATATCCTCCTGAAAAGTTTAGATTTATCTCATTCTAGGGCATCGAGTGCGAAAGTCAATGTCGTCGCGCACACCGGCACCGCCGCTTATATCCGCAGCCGTCTCCCGGATTGCGTGGTTTTCGTGTGCATTGCCGTGTATGATTACCGGATCGGAATACTTTTCCTGTGATCCGTTCATTGCCGGCACGAAGAAAAATTCCAGGCGAGAGCGGCGGCTCTTTTTTTTTCAGTTTTCATGAGCGGTGCAAGGCAAGAGACTTCGTCTCGGGTTCGGGTTCCTCGACGGTTTTTACTGAGTTGAAAACAAAAGGCATGGCTGTTCTACATTTCAGAAAATCCGGCGATTCAGGGTCATAATATAAATAGTAATTTAAGGACAGGTCCCATTCTCTTCCGGGGTGAAATTTTTTATTGAAAATTGCCAAATTAGTGACTATATGATATGCAAGCGAAAGGTTATGACCAGTGCCGGTGCCCCGACATTGATGTGGCTGTGTTTCAGAAGAAGGGGATTTTTTTGAACTAATTGCGGATTTGAGGTCGTATCCAGGTAAGGATCGCGAAAAGAGAAGATTTTCACTTGAAGAGTGAGGAGGGGGATGATGCGATTCGGGCTGAACTTCTTGTCGATCCGTCTGTTGGTCCTGGCCGTGTGTTTTTCTTTTTCTTTTGTTTCTTTTGCTGCGGAAACGGAGCAGTTGTATTCCGTAGCTGATGGTGAGGTTTATGCCTTTTCTTACCGAAACTGGAACTGGGCCAATGCCGGAAAATCGATGAACATGGGTGCCGGTTGGCACCCGGCAGGTGGAGAAAAGCGGGCTTATCTCCGCTTTGAATTGCCGTCCGACGTGGATGCCGGTCACGCCGTTCTGAAACTTTACCAGAACCATAGTGCCGGGCCTGTACATGAACTCGGCGTTTATCGCGTCA
>JAFGNX010000189.1 GCA_016926835.1 Candidatus Aminicenantota bacterium
GCCAAAGTGCAGAGCGCCCTGCTGGAAGCCATGCAGGAGTTGCAAGTGACCATCGGCGACAACAGCCATGTGATTGCGCCCCCCTTCATGGTGATGGCTACCCAGAATCCGATTGAACAGGAAGGGACATATCCCCTGCCGGAAGCCCAGGTGGACCGGTTCCTGATGAAGGCCCGTGTGGATTATCCCAGCCTGGAAGAAGAGCGCGCCATCGTGGAGCGCATGGCGGATAATGAAGATCTGGAAGTTTCGGCCGTGTGCACGGAAGAAGATGTTTTTCGCATGCAGCAGGCCGTGCGTATGGTATACGTGGATGAAAAAATCAGGGATTACATTCTGAACCTGGTGTTTGCCACCCGTGATCCCGCCGCGGCGGGGCTGGCGAAACTGGCGCCCATGATTCGTTTCGGGGCGTCCCCGCGGGCATCCATTTTTTTGACCCGTACGGCCCGTTCCCTGGCGTTTATCCGCCGCCGGGGATATGTGACGCCGGAGGATGTCAAGGAAGTCGGACGTGATGTGTTGCGTCACCGCCTGATTCTGACGTATGAAGCGGAAGCGGAAGAGATGACGCCGGATGATTTGATCACGGAAATTTTCGACAACGTGGTGGTCCCCTGAAGGGCCTGCCCAGGTGAGAGGAATGGCTAAGAAAAAGAAAAAACAGTTGCGCCAGCGCATCAATCCCGAGAAATCCAACAAAATGATATACGCCGTCGGGGGAGGACTGGTCGTGGTCATGGGACTGGTCCTGCTCATCATGCTGCGCAGCGGGGAAATGCCGGATAATCCCGCCGAGATCATGAAAAGCAGCTTGAGATACGTGGAAAAAACCGACGGCGTGCTGGATGTGCAGACCGATGCCGCCGCGTCAAGGGTGATTATCGTTTACGAACCCGCGGAACGGGTTAATATCGTCCAAGTGGCCCAATACGCGGGTGTACGGGTCTCTCATCGCTTGCCCGACCGGGAAGTCGAGGTCCGTCTCAGCCGCTTCCGCCCGGAGAACGTGGAATACCGGTTCTGGGTGCTGAACGGGCGGGTTGCGCGTTACGAAGTGGTGGATGGGGGGTCATCTCCGGAAAGTTTGCCTGCGGATTCTGCCCCGCCGACTGACAACAAAAAGTAGTTTCCGCAGTTGTTGCAATAGAATTGTGTCTGCAGAGAAGCCCGGCCATGCCTGTGGGTTTCTTTCCAGCGCATCACCAGGGCCGCCGCCGCGGTAAACAGCAATACGGTCAGGGGATAGGCCAGGTAAGCGTAGATCAGAAAGACGAAATAGGTTCCCAGCAACAGAAAAGCGGTGAGCAATACCAGGGGCAGGGTGTCGCGGCTGCGGTGGTTGGCCTCGTTCTCGGCCCGGACCACGGCCGTGGAGCCGCATCGAGGGCAAGCGTGGGGTGATCCCGGTTCAGTCATCCCCTTCTGGTGGATTCTGAATCATGATCCGGCGTGAAATGGCCGGAATGTAGTCGGAAAAGCCCTGATTCGATACGGCGCGTTGGGAAGCCTCCAGAAAAATGGCCAGTTTCGAGTCCAGCAGGTCAATGGCATGCAGGGCCATGGCTTCCCGGGTCTTGGGGACTTCCGGGCTGCCGAATTCCCGCTCACCGTGATGGGAAACAATCAGGTGTTGCAGGTGAAGGCGGATATCTTCAGGTATGCCGGGAACCCGGCGACACAGATCGTTGAACATTTCCAGGCTGATTACGATATGGCCCAGCAGCCCGCCCTCGGGAGTGGCCCGGACCGCAGGTTCAGTGGAAAATTCGCCCACCTTGCCCAGGTCGTGCAACAGGGCGCCCATCAGCATGACGTCGCGGTCCAATTTGTAGTGATCCGCGACAATTGCGGCCAACCGCACCATGGAGTCGGTATGTTCCAGCAGTCCGCCAATGCGGGCATGATGGATTTTCTGCGCGCCGTAGTGGCGGCGGAAGGCTTCGCCATGGCTGAGCGAAAAAACTTCCAGCAGCTGAATCAATTCGGGGTTTTTCAGGCGTTCAGAAACAAAAGCGATCAAGGCGCCAAAGCGGGCGTCCACATCAAACGCCGCGTTCTCGCTGAAATCTCTGCTCTCCGAAACGGCGGGATCGGGCGCTCTCTGAATGCGCTGGATATGGATTTCCGGGCGGCCATGGTATTCACGTACCGTGCCGCTTACCGTGTAAATTTCACCGGGCTGAATTGCTTTTTCCGTTTGTTCCACTTGATCCCACACTTTGGCGTCTATTTTCCCGGTTCGGTCCATCAGGGTCAATGCCAGGAATGCTGATCCGTCTTTTTTCTGGCGGCGGTTGATCTCCACAATGCGGAAAAGGGTCTCAACCGCCTGGCCGGATCTGAGATCAGTGATCCATTGCGTTTTGACATGCT
The DNA here is from genome assembly GCA_016926835.1 of Candidatus Aminicenantota bacterium. Classification (GTDB taxonomy): domain Bacteria; phylum Acidobacteriota; class Aminicenantia; order UBA2199; family UBA2199; genus UBA876. Next base: position 2,377 of record JAFGNX010000189.1, read on the forward strand.
GGAACAGGGTCATGGGGCCTCCGACTTCAGGCGGTTTTCCACCCGGTATGATTCCTCCATCTCATCCAGCCAGCCGGATACCCGGTTTTCCGTTTGCAGGGTGCGCAGGTGTTTTTCAATTATCGGGACCATTTCCACCAGGCTGCGGGCGGGCAGGTTCAGGCTTCTCTGTACGGGAAGGTATTGCTGATTGTAAAACTCTTCGATTTCGGGGAACGGAATGGTGATTTTCATCTGGAAGTTGTCTTTCAACACTTTTTCGTACATGACGCGTTCCCGGATAAAAGGCTTTAAATCCTCCCACGTCATATCGAACCGTTCCAACAGGGAAACCACCTTCTGCAGGGAGCCGGCTTTGCGGATAATGGCGGTTTGCAGGGGGTTGTAGTCTTCGGCGCTCAGCTGGATCTCATCGCGGTATTCCAGCCAGGCGATTTTGTAGTGGATCAAGTCTTCGAGTACCCGAAGGTAGAGGTCCCGTTCATTTTCATGGGGCTCGCGGAAAAACGGGTAGATCAACAATGCGCGGTCGATGTCGGAAAGGGTGATGATTTCATGGTTGACTACCGCCGCGATCCGGTCCACGGTCAGGATACGGCCGGATAGCGTGCAGGCCAGGCTGAGACAGGCCGCCAGTGCGGTGATGCGCAGTTTAGAAAACATTGCCGAATCCGATCTTGACCAGGAAAGGGTCCTCCGCGCGGGCTTTGTTGATATTCCAGGCGAAGTCCACGCGAATCGGTCCCAATGGTGTGATGTACTTGATACCGAAACCCAAAGCGGTTTCCAGGCGTTTCAGGCTGAATTCGGCGGTCTCGGCAAAAACATCACCGATGTCGGCGAATACGCACACCTGGAATCCCTCCGCGGGAATGATGTACAGCGGTTGTGCTGCTTCGATATTGAACAATATGATGGCATTTCCGCCACGGGGTGCACCGGTCCGGGAATCGATCGGGCCCAATCGATCGTTTCCGGTTCCGCGAAAGGTATGAATCCCGCCGGCAAAAAAACGTTCGGTAATGGACATATCACCGGAGCCGAATCCATTGCGTATCGAGAGCGAAAGGGTTCCATGACGGAACAGCAGGAAATTTTTCTGGAAGTTCCAGAAAAATTTGAAAAAAGAGTACTCTTTTTCCAGCAAGGGGAATCCGATAATCAGGTTGGATGAAAAGAAGTCTCCCCGGGTCGGATTGAAGGGATTGTCGCGCTGATCATTTACGTAGAGCAATGAAAATGCGGTTGTGTCAAAGGGTTGATCGACCCGGTCGAGATCACCGGGAGAAATGTCCAGTTCAGTCAGCCGGGTCCGGTACCATTTCAGTGAAGCGGATATGTAGGAAGATTGGGTGATCCGGTGGATAACAGACTGGCTGATTCCGGAGCGGATGTACTTGTACGAAGGGTAAACCTGGTCCTCCTGCCAGAATCGCAGAGAAGAGCTGAGGCGGCTGCGCAGGAAATAAGGGGTGTCAATGGAAACCGCCCAGCGCCGTTCTTTGGGGCCTGCCTGCAGCATGGCGGAAAACGAAGAATAGGAAGAGAGAAAATTCTGCTGCTGAAATTCCAGGGTTCCGCGATAGCCGCGCCGGTCTTCCCAGCCCAAACCGAAGCCGTAATAGCGGCTGTTGTCCGGAGTGGACTTGATCATGACATCGATAATGCCGGGAGTTTTGCGGATCTCCTCGATAGCAATATCGTTAAATGCCGGGCTGTTTTCCAATTCTGTCCGAAACTGTTCAAGGCGATCCCGATTGAACGCCTCGCCTTTTTGCAGGGGAAAAAGGGAGCGGATCAGTTCACGTTGAGCCTTTGAGGCTTCGAGGATGATCAAGTCACCCGTGAGGAATCTGGTGCCTTCGTGAACGGTGATGAGAATGGATTTGCGGATTCCCGCGGATATCTCATCCTCTACACGGATATCCGCATACCCACGGGTGCGGTAGTGGCGGGAGATGCGCTGCAGGTCTTCACTGAGACGTTGGGGCACAAAAGGTTCGTCTTGACGGGTCCGCATCAATTCCAGGATTTCTGCGCGCTTCAACAGGCGGTTACCCCGTATTTGAATCGACTCCACCATTTCCCGGCGGCCTTCGCGGATGTCAAACAGAATATCCGCCCTGGACTGTCCCAGTGCGGGGATCATCTTCACCACCACCTGGGGAAAACCGTTAAAATAGTAGTAAAGCTTCAACACTTCCAGGTCTACCAGCAGAGAACGCAGCCTGAGATGAACCAGCCGGTCGAAAACCTGGTCATCCGTTTTGATGATTTGAAGCAGTTTCTCTTCCGCAATGGTCTGATTGCCTTTGAAATTGATGTCTCTCAGGCGGTAACGCCTCCGGCGGTCTACGTTGAAGGTGATGGACTTGACGTTTCCAATGGTGGCAATACTTGATTCCACCCGGGCATCCAGGAAGCCCTTGTTTTTCAGGTAGCGAAGGATTCGGGCCCGGCTTTCCGCTTCCGCCCATCTTTCAAAAACCTTGCTTTTCCAGATTGACTCGATCAGGCCCATGCGTTTGCGCATGCCCAGGAAACGGAATTCGTAACGATATCCGGGGTCAATGTTAATGGTCAGGTGAACCCGGGATTTTTCCGAATTCAGAAAATCTTCGCGGATTTCGATTTGGGGAAAATAGTAGTTGGATTTGCGAAGGATGGTGCGGATCGATTCAATGCGCTTATGCAACTGCCGCGGGATGTACTGCCTGGCTTGCAGCAGGGATGTGAAGCGTGACTTCATCATGGGCCTCGCCATCTCCAGGCTCAGTTCAGAGATGCGCGTGATGCGGCCGGTTTTTACCATGAATACGATCGTGGCTTCCGCGGCAGGCAGGTCGGCTTGAATTTCAGAGGATATCTGTGGCGAAAAATATCCTTCGGATTGCAGGTGAGCGCGGATCTCTTTGACGGCTTTGTCCATGTCGCCGTCGTACAGGTAAGCTCCCCTGCGCAAAGAGAACACCGCTTGGTGCAGGCGCTTGGTTTTCAGGCCCATATCGTGTTCAAACCGAAGTGCGCGGATCCGCAAACGTCTTTCAAGTATAAAAGTCAGGTTTACCTTGTTTTTCGGAAGCGTCTGGACCTGGACGATGATATCCAGGAAGCGTCCCATGCGGAATAGATGGTCCATGGCTTTGCGGACCAGGAGGGCATTGTATTTATCTCCTGGAGCGAGGTTGACCAGGGAGTGGAAGCTTTCGGGCCTTGAAGGAGGGAGTCGCCTGTTCAGGTAACGGAAATCGATATCGCGAATGCGGTATTGCGACAGATCGGCCTGTTGCGCGGGCAGGAGGCCGGCCAGCGAGAGAACACTCAGAAGAAACAGTATGGCGTGCCGGCGTACAGAAAGAATCATGTCAATATCGCCTCCGGCGATAACGGATGTCGATACTGAAATTTCCCTCCTGGTTGCGCATGCCGATAAGTGAGATGGCCGGTGACAACTGGTACTGCAGATAGTAGATCTCCTGGCGCAGGCTGCTGATGTTCGTGGAGTAGACGATCAAAAGGTTTCGCGCGATCGATGTGCCCACGGTCAGGCGTGATGTTCCTTCCCTGGCGGTACCGGCAATGACCGGGTCGATCTTCATGACCAGGTCGAAGCCGAGGTTGCGGGCCCGTTTCTGGATCTCTTCGGTGAGTTGTGAGGTGATCAGTCCGGTGGTACCGATCTGGGAACTCATTTCCGTTGATGTGGGACGCTTGAACAGTTCACCCAGGGACAGCAGTGCCAGGATGTCCTGCTGGGGTAGGGGCGGAGAAGACTGAAACTCGGGTTGCAGGCGGGATGAAACCCCTTTTATGTTGAAACGGATACGGTAGTTCTTGATAAAGGTCTCGGATTCCAGGTTGATCATCGGGTCGATTACAAAGCGGTTGTTGAAGGTCACCCTTCCCTTGATCAGGTTGAATTTGTGATCGGAAAAAAAGATCGTCCCCCGGCGGCTCTCCAGTGTCCCCTCCAATCTGGGGAAATCCGAGTTTCCCGTGAGGTGAAGGTTCAACGTGCCCATGATATCACCGAAAGAATTGTGCAGGCGGATGTTGTCTTTTCCGGTTAACTTCAAGTCGAAATCAAGCAGTTTAAAAAAGCCGGATCCCTCCGTATCCGTTTCCGGATCGGTGTAAAACGACAAGCCCTCATCCACTTCCCGTTCCCACACGCTGTCCCTGAAGTTGAGGTTGCCCTGCACCAGCAGTTTCCGGTCCCTTTTTTTCAATGTCAGGTCGGCATCCATGGTAAAAACAGTTCGGTCGATGGGATAAAGGGTCATGTTTCGGCCGGAAAGGCTGAAAAACAGGTCCTGAATCCCGCCCTGCTTCAGCGTGAGCATGCCGTTGCCCTCAACCGGACCCCCGCCCATGGTGGCACGAAACGATTGTAGTGAAAATGCACCGTTGTCGAATGTGAGAAATCCTCGAAAGTCTTCCAGGGCGTGAGGGAAGTTGGGAATGGAAAGCACGGTCCCATCGAAGCGGACGATGCCGCGGATGTCGGTTTTTCCGGAAGGTGATTTTGCGATCTGTCCGGATATATCCATCTGTCCTCGGTTGTGTTTCCAGGGAATGACAAAGTTCAGGTCCTGCAACTGGATCCTGAAATTTCCTTGCATGCGGTCTTTCTGCAGGGAAAGCTCCAGGCTCAAGTCGGAACTGGTTTCCATCCGGATAATTTTCCCATCGGCCTTCAGCGAAAAATCGGAAAAATCGGTATGAATCGCAGCCGTTCCCTGAAGGGTGCCGCTGCGTTGTTGAGACAGGTACACATCGGTCGCCGAGAAAGCGACATTGATGGGGTCATTCAGAAACGCGCCCGATCCGGAAAATTTCACGTTGGCGTGTCCGAACAGGTCTCCGGTCAGACGTTCCAGGTTGATGCCGGTGCAGGAGCCCTCTAATGCGTATTCCCGGCGGGTGGTATCAATTGTCAGGTCCGTTCGGCCTTTTCCCTTCATAAAGAGGTAGGCAAGATCCGTCAATTCCAGGCGTTCGGTATCGGTTTGAAAGTTTCCCGAGAGATCGGTAAACGGAATGCCACTGAATTTCAGTTGGGGAGAAGTGAACGTTCCACTGATCAGTGGCAGGTTCGCCCTTTTTTTCAAGTTGTAAACGCAAGTTCCCGATCCATCGCCTTCAAGGTCGATATCCAGATCCAGGATGCGAAAAATCCTGGCAACGGATCCGTCTACCCGGGGGAAGCGAATTTCCAGGTGATCCGCATCACTGACAAACTCCGCCGCGCCTTGCAGTCCGGGGTCGCTGAAATTGAAACGGCCGGTCACGGTTTGGTTTTTTCCGTTGATGATCCCGGTCAGTGTCTGGATGGGGATGCCGTTGGCCCGGGTGTTGTCTACCTTCAGGTGGCTGACGAAATCGAGCCGTTTCCCGGCTTTGTTGAGATCAATGTCGAAGCGTCCCTGTCCCCCTGCGATTTTCCAGGGCTTTAAAGAGATGCCGGTATAGAATGCCAGGTATTTTTCCGCGCGGCTGAAATCTGAGAGGGTTCCCCTGGCGGTCAATCGCAGCTGGTTCCGGCGGCCGTCACTTTCGCCCTGCAGTGACATGGAGCCGAAGTCCGTCTCTAATCCGGATGATTGAAAAGTGGCGTACTTTTTTCTGCCATCGTATGTAAACCGGATCGGCCCGCGGGGATTGAAATCCGCCAGGGGGATCGGGAGCCTGTCCACCTGGACGTGTCCGCTGTATTTGCTTCCCTTGATTCGGATTTCTCCGGCAATCACGTGCCCGGAGAGTGGGACACTGTCGTAGATTTCAATGATGCGCGCCAGCTTGACCCCTGCAAAATCGGCAAGGCGCAGCTGGACCATCCCGTCCCGGTTCGTGACGGCTAGTCGGCCGCGAAACCCGTTATCCTCAGTCGAAAGGTTGACAAGGATGCGTTTACTCCGGCTGTTCCATTGTGCGTTTCCCCTGACAGCACGGAAGTTTTCCCGGTTGACTTCCATTTCCGGGAAACGAAACCGTCCATTGATCGACAATTCACCATCCGCACCGCTTGCCACTTCGGCGTTGGCGTAAGCCATGCCGCGGGTGCTGAGCGTTCCCAGCAGGGGCTCCAGAACCTGGAATGCGGAGCCGCGGAAGCCTATATCGAATTTGAATCCGCCTCCGGGAGATGTGCGCCCGGTTCCGGTCAGCTGGAAATCAGCAGTGTTCCAGGTGAATCGATGGACCTGGATCCGTTGCCCTTGTTGAGAAATCGTGGCGCTCATGTCGCCTTCAATCCGCACCAGTTCTTTGCTGAACGGAAAGATGATTTTCAGGTGGGGGGATTTCAGGCTGTAATACAGTTGTTCTTTCACTTTATAGGATTTGAGATCCACATTCAGCAACTCCATGCGGTAATCATCCGCGGAAAACTCAAATACTCCGCCATTGATGTTTACGCGGTTAAGCATGAAGGGCGCGGTTTTATCCCCGGCGCTTTTTTGCGGAGCCGGAGCCATCACGATACGTGGAGAATCCACCTGCAGATTGATACGCCGGGATGAGGAAAAAAGCGAGGAAATAGGGATCGTGACCCGGGCGGATTCAAAGGAGATGCGGGAACCGGGAGATACGGGAAGAGAGTCAATCCCGTGGATGCGAATTCCTGGAGGAAAGAGGTTGAGACTGAGTTGTGAAAAGGTGATGGGGCGGGCCAGGCGGCGGTTGATCTGATGAAAAACAACGGTTTTCAGGCCGAAGTAGAGCCCGGCCAGCAGGAGGAGGGTAAAAAAAAACCGATGATCCTGCGGTTTCCGCGTTTCACAATGGCCTATCTTTTGACTTTCTTCCAGTCTTCCAGGAACCGGGCCATGCCTTTGTCCGTAAGCGGGTGATTGAGCAGGCGATCCAGGGTGGAAAAGGGCACGGTGGCGATATCCGCGCCGATCAGGGCGGATTGAACAAAATGCAGGGGATGACGGATTGAGGCCACGATGACTTCGGTCTGGATGTCGTAATTGCCGAAGATCTGCACGATCTGCTCCACCAGTTCCATGCCGTTACCGGAAATGTCGTCGATGCGTCCCACGAATGGGGAAACAAAAGCGGTTCCGGCCTTGGCGGCCAACAGGGCCTGGGAAGGAGAAAACACCAGAGTCGTGTTGGTGCGGATCCCCAGTTCGTACAAACGGCGGATCACTTTCAAACCTTCACTGTTGATCGGGACCTTGATCACCACATTCTCGGCCATATCGGCGTAGCGCCGCGCTTCCTCCACCATGGCGTCACTGTCCGGGGCGGTCACCTCAACCGAGACCGGACCGGGAACCAGGGCACAGATCTCTTTGATCAAAGGCAGGAACTCGCGGTTCTCCCGGGAAACCAGCGTAGGATTTGTGGTGACTCCGTCCACCATGCCCATGTCCAGGCCACGGCGGATCTCGTCAAGGTTGGCGGTGTCGAGGAAAATCTTCATGGATGGCCTCCAGCGCGCATTATACCAGATTCACCAACGGGTTCAAACCCGGGCGGATTCTTTTTCCCGTCCGATTGTTCAGAGATTCGCCCGGCGGGAAACGAAACCCAGGCGGGTTTTTATCCATTCGGTGAGGGAATCAAAAATGGCGTAGAAAGTCGGCAGGATGACCAACGTAAAGAAAGTGGAAGTCGTGAGCCCGCCCAGTATCGCCACGCTGATGGGCGCCCACATCTGAGCCCGCCCCTGAGATCCCGGGAAAAGCCCGGGCAGCAGCACGGGCAACGCCAGGGGCAGGACCCCGAATATGGTGGTGATGGCGGTCATGACGATTGGACGCATGCGGTCCTTGCCCGCCTGCACGATGGCGTGGTATTTTTCCATGCCCTGACTTCGCAGCGTGCGGATGTGATCAATGAGAATGATGCCGTTGTTCACCACAATACCGAACAGGGTCAACAGTCCCAGGTAGGATGTGTTGTTCAGGGTGATTCCGGTCAACGTAAAAAACAGGGCTACTCCGAACAGGGCCAGCGGTACGGTGAGCAGGATGGTAAAGGGGTGGACGAAGGATTCAAACAGGGAAGCCATAATGATGTAGATGAAAACCAGGGCCAGGATCACGGCCAGGTTGGTTCCCTGCTGGGATTCCCGGAATTGCTGCCAGCGCCGTCCGAAACTCCAGGAGTATCCTTCGGGAAAGGTTATGCCGCGCATGGCGGCGGTAATGGCTTCCGACAACTGCATCATGCCCTGAACGTTGGAGTTGGCGGTAATGCTCAGCCGGGATTTTTTGTTTTCCTTCTGGATGGACATCGATCCCATGCGGTACGAAAAATCGCTGACCGCGGACAGGGGAATGCGTTGGGTCCCGGTTTGCAGGGCGATGTTGCGCAAATCGTCCTGAGTCATGGTATCCGCATCCCGCAGGTTGAGGATAATGTCGATTTCCTTGTTTTCCGTTTTGAATTTACCGATGGGACGGTCGGAAATGGAATTCTGAATGGTGCGGGCCACGCGCCGGCTGTCCACTCCCGAGCTTTCCGCCCGTTCACGGTTCACCGTCACCAGCAACTGGGTGTCACCACCCTCCAGGTCGGAGGTGACATCTTCAATGATGTCGAGTTTGCCCAGCGCATCCATGACCCGGGGAGCCAGCTCGGTAAGGCGGGTGAAATCCGGTCCGATCAGTTCCACCCGCATGCTGCCGGAGCCGCCGCCGCGATGGCGGCGCTCGCCGAACTCAAAACTGATACCCGCGTCGCGCGGCAGGGTTTTTTTGACCGTTTCCTTGAGTTCGGCGATGGTTGGGCCGGTCTCCCTGAGGTACATGGAAATCTCGCCGCGGTAACGGCCGCGTCGACTGTACTCGGTGCCGTAGTCCGTGGTCAGGGTTTCCACCGCCCACTGGTCCCGGTTCGCCATGATGATCGATTCATAGCGGTTAAACAGGGACTGCATCTCTTCCAGCGTGATGCTGCGGGGCATGTACACCTGAACTTCGAGCTGGCGCTCTTCCGATCCCGGCATGAACTCTCTTTCGATCCCGGCGAGCATGACAAACGTGGAAACCAGGATGGCCACGGCTGCCAGCACGGTGACCAGGCGCGTTTTCCAGGAGCGGATGGTCCAGCTCACCACTTTCTCATAAGCACTGGTGGTGCGGACCAGCCAGCGTGCCTTGGGTTTGGACGTGCCCTTGAGCAGGCGGCTTCCCGCCAGGGGAATAAAGGTCAGGGATACCACCAAAGAGGCGATCAGCGCCAGGGAGATGGTTAGGGCAAAGTCACTCATCCAGCGACCAAATCCGGATGAAGACATGAATCCCAGGGAGGCGAACACCACCAGTGTGGTCAGGGTGGAGGCCGTGACCGCCATGGCCACTTCACTGCTGCCCCGCACCGCGGCTTCCGCCGGCGCAAGTCCCTTTTCCTGGCGCATGCGGAAGATGTTTTCCAGCACCACCACGCTGTTGTCCACCAGCATGCCCACAGCCATCATCAGGCCGCTCAAAGAGATGATGTTAATGGAAATGGATGAGTGGAAAACCGCCCGGTACAGGTACATGAAACTGAACGTAAATACCAGGGCCATGGGGATGGCCACGGCGATGATGATCGTACTGCGCAGTTTGCGCAGAAAGAAGAGCAATGTCAGTATCGCCAGCAATCCGCCGATCAGTCCGGCGACGGACAGGTCCTTCAGGCTCAGCAGGATCTCCTCGGACTGGTCGTGAAAATAGAGGGTCTGCAGACCCGCCAGTTGACCGTCATCCCGGCCCATCTCCCTCATGACGTCGCGCACCCGTCGGCACACATCCACCACGTTGGCATTGGATGCGCGGTAGATGCGAAAACTGATGGCTTCATGACCGTTCAGGCGGTAAAAGGACTCTTTGCGCGGGTAGTCGTAGGTGATGTCGGCCACATCACGGATACGCAGGCCCTTGTCGTTCAGGGGCAGGCGGGAAATCTCTTCAGCCACTTTGAGCTCACCTGGAACCCGCACCAGGTAGCGGCGGCGGCTGTTGTCTTTTTCTTCCTCTAAATGGCCGGCTGAGATGTTGATGTTGTTGTTGCGGATGGTGGAGATCAAATCGATAATATTGATGCCTGAGGAGTAAAATGCATCGGGGTGCAGGTGGATCATCAGTTGCTTGTTGCGGATGCCGCGGATATCCACGTTGGCCACGCCTTCGATGCGCTCCAGGTCCGGTTGGATCACGTCCTCGGCTTTCTGGTAAAGTGTGTGCAAAGGTATGTCCGGTACGGTGAGGCTGAAAGAGATGACGGGAAAATCGGAAGTGGACCAGCGCCGGATCTGGATACGTTCGATATCGTCGGGCAGGTTGTCGCGGATCTGGTCGATCTTGTCGCGGATTTCCATGGAAGCCAGGTCCATATTGGTGCCGTTTTCGAATTCCATGTGGATGCGCGCGCTGGATGAGTGGGAAGTGGAGCGAAGGGACTTGAGGTTGTTGATGGTGGCCAGGATGTCTTCCAGGGGCCGGGTGATGGTGCGTTCCACTTCCTCCGGAGAGGATGAGGGGTAGGGAACCCAGACCATCAGGCCGGGGAAAGAGATGTCGGGCATCATCTCCAGGGGCAACCGGACCAGAGAGATAATGCCGATAGTGACAAACACCAGCATGGCCACCACCACCGTCACCGGGCGTTTCAGGGAGAATTGCGGCAGGTTCACCGGGCATCCTCCACCGGGCCGGCCGCCGGTTTATCCGGAACCACCAGGCTGTAGACGATGGGGATAAAGACCAGGGTCAGGAAGGTGCCGAAGATGAGCCCGCCGATCAGGGTGACGGCCAGGGGAATGCGGATTTCAAAGCCTTCCTGGGTGTCCAACGCCATTGGCAGCAGCCCCAGCACCGTGGTGATGGTGGTCATCAGGATCGGGCGCCAACGGACGCGGGCGGCCTGCAGGATGGCTTCACGCCGGGAGAGGCCCCGGGATTGCAATTGACTGGTATAGTCCACCAGCACGATGGCGTTGTTGACGATGATTCCCGACAGGATCACCAAGCCGATCAACACGATGACATTGATGGAAATGCCGGCGATCAGTCCCGCGGCCACCACGCCGATAATGCCCAGGGGAATGGTGAACATGATGATGAAGGGTTTGCGGAAAGACTCGAACTGGGAAGCCATGACAAGGTAGACGAGGAAAACCGCCAGCAGGATGGCAAACACCATGGAACGGAACGCCACGTTGCGCTCCTGGCTCTGGCCGGCCATGCGGATGCGGCAATCATCCGGGTGGTTGATGGAATCGGCCGCATTCATGATGCGCGAAGCGGCGCTTTCCAAGTCGATTCCGGAGATATTGGCGGTCACGACCGCGGCTTTCTGCTGGTGCATGCGACGGATCTCCGCCGGCCCTTCGCTGATGCGCACATCGGCGATGGCCTGCAGGGGGACATTCAGCCCCAGGCCGTTGCGCACGTGGATGCGGCGGATCTTGTCCACCTGGTCGCGAAAGCTTTCTGAGATGCGCACCCGGATATCCACTTCCCGGTCGCTTTCGATAAACTTTGTGGCCACGTTGCCTTCGATTTTGTCGCGCAGTTGTTCACCCACGCTGTTGATGGTCATGTTCTGCGAAGCCAGCACGGCGCGGTTGAACAGGATCTGGACCTCGGGGTAGCCGTCTTCCATGGAGGACTTGATGTCGATCAGGCCCTCAATGCCGCGCATTTTCCGCACGAGTTCATCCGAAACCCGTTTCAATTCATCGAGGTCGTTGCCGGAGATAACCACTTCGAGCGGCGCCTTGAAGGAAAAGAGCCGGGGGCGGTAGACTTTGATCTTGAGGTCCCGCATGGATTCCAGGTCGGAGCGGACCCGGTTCATGATCACCTCTTCCCGTTTTCCCAGAATGCCCGGTTTGAGGCGAATGGTGAGTTCAGAGAGGTTCTCCCTCTCTTCCTGGAAAGAGATGCCGCCCCGGGATCCTTTGCCCATGAGCTCATACACGCTTTCCACTTCGGCATAATCCTGCAGGCGGCGCGTGATTCCGGATACGACTTCGGTATTCTCGGTTAGTGAAGTTCCCGGAGTGAACTCGATGTTGACCAGGAATTCCCCCTGGGAGATGACGGGAATCAGTTCCTGGCCCATGAAATTAAAGGCCACGATGGACAGCAGGAAGACTCCCAGAACGGAGAACAGGATCAGGCGTCGACGCGAAAGCGAACGTTCCTGAATTCGTTCATACCAGGAGAAAACCCGGTCGTAAATTCGATCCAATGGACGGAAAACGCGTTGAAAAAGGCGATTGAGCCGATCCTGTGAATCTTCCCGCCGCAAAGCGGTATACAGCATGGGCACCAGGGTCAACGAAACCGCCAGTGAAGCCAGCAACGAAAAAGTCACCGTCAGGGCCATGTCACGGAACAACTGCCCGGCAACACCTTCCACAAAGACAATGGGGAAAAAAACCGCGACCGTGGTAAAGGTCGAGGCAGTAACGGCACTGGCCACTTCGGACGCACCGGTCAGGGCCGCGTTGTACAGGTCTTTGCCTTCTTCACGCTGGCGTTGGATGGACTCCAGCACCACAATGGAGTTATCCACCAGCATCCCGATGCCAAGGGCCAGGCCCCCCAGGGAAATGATGTTGAGCGTGATGTCGAAAGAGAACATGAGAAAAAAGGTGATGATCACGGAAATGGGAATGGCCAGGCCGATGATAATGGTGGTGCGCAGGTTTTTCAGGAAGTAGAGGAGTACCAGTACGGCCAGGATCCCGCCCAGGATGGCGGTGCCGATTACCTGGTTGATGGTGCTCTTGATGAACCTGGCCTGGTTGGTGATGAGTTCGTATTTCAGGTCGTGGGGAGCGAGGATGTCGTTTTCCACTTTTTCCAGCCGGACAGCCAGGGCATCCGCAACCTTGACGGTATTGGCATCCGCCGCGCGGTATACCGCGGCCTCGATGCATTCCCGGCCGTTGATGCGCGAGATCACTTTGCGTTCCTTGTACCCCCGGAATACCCTGGCCAGGTTCCCCAGCTTGATGGGGATGTTGTCGCGTTTTTCGATGATGATGTTGTTGATCTCTTCCACGGTCTTGAATTCGTTGACCGTTCGTACCAGATACTGGCTGTCCGATTGCTTCAGAATTCCGGCCGAGAGGTTGACGTTTTCCTGGGCCAGGCGCTGGGCCACCTGGGATACCGAGATGTTGAGCAGGCTGAGCTGACGTTCATCCAGGTCGATGTGGATCTCGTCTTCCAGGCCGCCTGAAATGGAACAGGATGCCACGCCTTCAATGCTTTCGATCGCCTGCTTGATGTCGGTTTCCGCCAGGAAGCGGATGCGGCTCAATCCCGGTTCACCGGTGATACCCAACTTGGCGATGGGTTCGGTATTGGGATCGTAGCGCAGGATCACCGGCTTGCGGGCATCCACCGGCAGATTAAGCAGATCCAGTTTTTCCCGCACCTTCAGGGTGGCGAAATCCATGTTGGTGTGCCAGGCGAACTCCACGGTAACTTCAGACATCTCCGCCCGCGAGATGGAGGAGATGTTGACCACGTTGTCCACCACACCCACGGTTTCTTCGACGGGTTTGGTGATGATGTGCTCGATTTCGGCCGGCGCTGTGCCTGGATATTCCGTCTTGATGGTCAGCGTGGGATAGGAAATATGGGGCAGGAGATTGAGGTTGAGGCGGGAGAAAGAGATCATGCCGAAAATGACGGCCGCCAGGGAGAACATGAACACCGTTACCGGATGGCGCAGAGAAAAATGGACGATTTTCATTTGAGGACGCTGACCTCGACACCGTCTTTCAGTACTTCCGCCCCCTGAATGATGATGATGTCGCCTTCTTCCAGGCCGTCCACGATCTCTACGCGATCGTCTTCGGTGACGCCCACCGTCACGGGAGCGGCTACGGCCCTGCCTTCACGGAAGCGAAATACCAGGACCTGGTCGCGCTGGTAGAGTACTGCCGTGCGGGGGATAACCAGGGCGTCCTCACGGCTGCGGGTCACGATGTTGACTTCCACGAACATACCGGGTTTCAGGGTGAGGCTGGAGTCATCCACTTCAATGGTCACCTTGACCGTACCTGATTGCACGTCAATGCGGGGATTGATCAGCTTGATATGCCCGGTGAATTTTCTTCCCGGCAGGGTATCGGACGAAATGTCGGCGGTCATGCCGGCCTGAAGTTTGGTGATGTCTGCTGCGGGTACAAAAACCCGGATCAACAGGGGGGAAAAGTCTTCCACTGTGTACACGTGCTGGTTGGCGGTGACCCGGTCACCCACTTCGATGAGTCGCTGGGTAATGAAACCGGAAACCGGGGCGCGGATGCGGGTGTAGTTCAATTGCAGTTCCAGATTCTTGAAATTTTCCGTCTTGTTTTCATATTCCAGCCGGGCCTGGCGATAGCGTGCTTCCGAGGCCTGAAAGTCCATATCGGAGATCAGTTCGTTTTCCTTGAGTTCCTGGTTGCGCTGGTGGTTGTTTTTCTCTTCATCCAGGGTCAGGCGGGCCTGTTCCAGCTGTATCTTGGCCTGCTGGTGGCTGATGCGGATTTCGGTGTCGTCCAGACGGGCGAGGATGTCGCCTTCGC